>JBDRON010000032.1:0-10125 GCA_043810025.1 Elusimicrobiota bacterium | reverse complement strand
TGACCCAAACATATCAAGTTAGTCCGAGTTGTGCTCGGAACTTTACATAGCTATGATGTTTTTTTCCCCCTTTTAAAAAGAGGGGTAGGGGAGATTTAGACAATATTTCTAATTTTCAAAATCCCCCTTTATCCCCCTTTTCCAAAGGGGGAAAATTTGATTTTTACCAAACTTTCAATTTCCAATACGTTTAATTATGAGCGGCCATATACCTGAGTAGTTACAAAACTTTAAAGACTCGATTCTTTTGACTTTACGTTTTACGTTTTGCGCTTTGCGCTTTGAGTTGATATTATGATCCGGGAATTATTGATAAAAAATTTTGCTTTAATTGAGGAAGCCCGCATCGAGTTTGGACCGGGATTAAATGTCTTAACCGGAGAAACCGGAGCGGGTAAATCTATCTTGCTGGCGGCTTTAGGGTTGATTTTAGGTGAGCGGGCTGATCCCAACCTGGTTCGTCAAGGCGGAGAATCTTGTTCGGTAAGCGGTTTTCTGACTGTTCCCGAAAATGAGCCGGTCTGTCAGTTGCTGCAAAAACATAATCTGAACGAAGAAAACGACAGCGAAATTCTTATTCATCGCGAACTAAATTTAGCCGGTAAGAACCGCTGTTATATTAACGGGTGTCCGGTGACGCTCTCGATCCTGGCTGATCTGGGAACAATGTTGGTCGATATTCATGGCCAGCACGATCATCAGGCGCTGCTGAAAACTGAACAACAGCGGGAAATGCTGGACACTTACGGAGAATTAACCAGCCTTCATCACGAGGTTAAAGAACTTTTTTTTGCCTGTCATCGGCTGGACCACGAACTTCGTTCTTTAGCGGAGCGGAAAGAGGAGCAGGCGGAAAAATTGGATCTGCTTCGCTTCCAGGAACAGGAAATTAGCCAGGCGCAGATTACTCCGGAGGAAGAGAGCCGGTTAATGGAGGAATCAGGCCGGTTAACCCACGCGGAAAAATTGCAAAATCTAGTTAATGAAGCGCGGGAACTTTTTTATGAAGGCGAAGGCTGCGCTCAGGAGCGGTTGGCAAAAACAACGCGTCTGGTTACCGCCTGCAGTCAGCTTGATCCCTCCATTAAAGATTTAGCCCAAAAGTTTGAGGAACTTAATCTTGCTTTGGAAGACACCGCCGGTGATTTGCGTGATTATATTGATAAAATAGAGTTTAACCCGCAACGGTTGGAAGAAGTGATTGCCCGTCAGCAGCTTTACCAGCGGTTAAAAAATAAGTACGGCGCTACGGTGGAAGAAGTAATTGCTTTTGGGGAAAATGTTAAAAAAGATTTAGAGCAGTTTTCCCAAATTGGACAGGAGAGTTCTGATCTGACCGAACAGCGAAATGAGGCGGCCGGCAAACTGAAAGAAAAAAAATCGCTGTTGTTTGAGAGCCGTCGAAAGATTGCGGAAAAATTGTTCCGGGCCGTAGAAAAACAGTTTTCCGACCTTGGCTTAAAGTTAGCCAAATTGAAAGTGGTGATCAAAAAAGAAGAAGAATCTACGTTTACGGCTTTTGAGGAAAAAGATGCGGTGGAGTTTCTCTTCGCTCCGAACTTGGGAGAAGGATTGCGGCCCTTGGCCAAAATTGTCTCGGGAGGGGAACTTTCCCGGGTGATGCTGGCCTTGAAAACTGTTCTTGCGGAAGCGGATAACATCCCCATCCTGATTTTTGATGAAATTGATACCGGGGTGAGCGGAACTATGGGAGCGACGATTGGTAAAAAACTTTTGCAGTTGGCCGGCCATCGGCAGGTGATCTGTGTGACCCATTTGCCGCAGATTGCTTCCTGCGGAGATCTGCATTTTTTGGTCAGTAAAATGACTAAATCCGGGCGGACCTTGACCGGGGTGAACAGATTGAACCGCGAAGAAAGAACCAAAGAAATCGCCCGGATGCTGAGCGGGGAAAAAATTACCCCCACTGCCATTCAGCATGCCGAAGAACTATTGAAGAAGAGCGGTTAAGCTATATTAAGAAAATTCAATATTTGTCTCGCGTGTTCCCCTTTAAAAAGGGGGATAAAGGGGGATTTTTAAAATAGTGTCTAAATCTCCCCTGGCCACTCTTTATCAAAGAGGGGAATTATAAAAGCTCGTACCGAAGGTTCGCTAGGTTCTCTTTTATGGAAAAAATAATCCGGAAAATTTCCTTAATTGTTTTTATTTTCATCCCAATCCTGGGAATACTTGTTTGGCGGCTGTTTTGTCCGCCGGCCTCGATTCCGCTGTTTTTCCTGGTTTTTCAGCTGGCGCTGATCTGGGGTTTTATTTTTTTTAAGGATTTAAGAGTAATTTCTTTTTTTGCCTTTTTTTCCACCTTGGCCGGGATTGGGATTATTGCTTTATCGCCTCTACCGATAAAATTGGCGGTTTTAATCCAGACAGTTTTGCTTTGGTTGATGATCGGTTTTTTTTCGTTCATGAAAAACATCTTTGTGAATAAAAAACAGGAAAAAGAACAGTATTTTTTCCATCTGGAAGAAGAACTGAAAAATCTGCAAATCGAGAACCGGGACAAGGGTAAACAAGCCGAATTTAATGAAGAAAAAATTGCCCGTTACCGAAATCTTTCTTCAGTAGCCCGCACACTCAGTTCGGCTATCGAGTTGAAATCGATGCGTCAGCTGCTAATTGATTTGGTCCAGCAGTTGACCGGGATGAAAACGGTCCAAATAGAATCGTTTTTGGCTGATGGGTTGTCCATGGATCCTTTTGAAAACTGGATTTACCGGAAACAATCAGCTCTTTTGGTCCGGGATTTACAGCAGGATTTACGCTTCAATCCTGAACATTGTCCGATTGGCCTGGTATCGCTGCTAATTGTTCCGATTTTTCAAGGGAAAAAAATTATTGCCTTGATTCGGTTGGAGGACCCGCGGCCGAAAATTTTTCAGGAAGAAGATTTACGCCTGCTGGCCATTCTCGCCGATTTGGTCAGTTTAGCGATGGACAACGCCAGTCTGTTTGCCAAGGTGCAAGAGTTGGCGATAAAGGATCATCTAACCGGTGTTTATACCCAAAAATTTTTTTTGGAACGATTGCAGGAGGAAACACTGCGCGCCGGCCGGTTCCGCGCGCCTTTGTTTTTAATCATGCTGGATATTGATCATTTTAAAAAGTATAATGATAATTTTGGACATCAAGCCGGAGATGAGGTTTTGCGGCGGGTAGTAAAAGTTCTTCTTTCCCTGGTTGAGGAAATCAGCTTTGTGGCTCGTTATGGGGGCGAAGAGTTCGTAGTTTTGCTTCCGCAGACTAAGCGGGAAAGGGCGTTTGATTTAGCCGAAACTATTCGTCAAAAAATTTCTGAGGAGAAATTTGTTTTTGGGGATAAAACGGTTAATTTAACGGTCAGTTTGGGTGTGGCCGGTTTCCCCGAGGATGCTACTATCCCCAGCCAGCTGGTCCGTACCGCTGACGAATTTATGTATCAAGCCAAAAATAAAGGCCGCAATCAAGTGCAGGGGAAAAAGCAGTAGGGGCTTTTCGCCGAACAGACCGAAATGTGTTTTAAGTTAAAATTTCCCCCTTTTTTAAAGGGGGACTGAGGGGGATTTAGAAAATAGTGTCAAAATCTCCCCTACCCCTCTTTATAAAAGAGGGAAAAAAATGCTCCGCAGGTGTGCAAAGTTCCGAGCGATGCGAGGCGATCTTGTTAATTTATTTATCTTTTAGTATTCTGCTGGTGTTTGCCGCCGGATATGTTTTTTTGCAAAGGAATATCCGGTATAGCAAAGTTATATTAATTGGTATTATTGTTTTATTGTGTTTCGGTTTGGCCGGTTTCAGACCGTCCTGGGAGTATTTTGTTTTGGGAATAATCGTCTTAACCGCCGCCGGTTTTGTGCTGACAGATTATCAAAAAAATATCGCAGCACAAGAAAAAGAATTGACTGCCCAGGCTTGCCCGATAGAAGAACAATTGACTGCGGCCCGGGCAGAAAATATTTTTTTAAAAGAAAAAAATATTGCCGCCGAGAAGGAAATTACCCAGATTAGTCATCTTTATGAAATCACTAAGAATATTACCCGGGCGCTCAATTGGGAAGAGATTGTGGTCATATTGGCTGAGGCTTTGGAAGAACATTTTCAAACCCAATCCTGGGCGTTTTATTTTTACGAGCAGGAAAATAACCGGTTTAGTCTTGTTCGGCAGATTAACATAGATGGTAAAAAGTCCGGTTTTATTGAGGCCTATTTGCGGGGAAGAGGCATTTTTGATCAAGAAAAACCCTTTTTGTTGGAGAAAGAAAATCTTTTGCTGCTCCCGTTATGGCGGGAAGGGGCAAACACAAAGGGGAGGGTGGTGAAAAGTTTGTTAGGAACAATATTCATGGAGTTTGCTGAGCCGGAAAAGCCGGCATCGCTGCTTGACCGGGGGGAGTCTTTTTCTTCCCAGATAGTCTTAGGTTTAGAGAAGGCCTGGCTTTATAAGGAAATCGAGCAGATGTCTCGAATCGATGGGTTGACGGGTATCTACCGGCGGGGATATTTTCTCCAACGTTTAGACGAAGAAATGAGTAAAGCCCGCTATTGGCGCACTTCGTTAAGCTTAATAATGTTAGACATCGATCATTTTAAGAGATATAATGACAATTATGGCCATCAGGCCGGTGACGATATTTTGCGCCGGGTGGCTCAACTGATCAAAGGAAGTATTTACGAGACAGATTTGCTTGGCCGTTACGGCGGCGAGGAGTTTGTGCTTCTGCTTTTACGGGCGGAATCAAGCGGGGTATTGCGAAAAACGGATGACCTGCGCCGCCGGATTGAAAGCGAAGTTATCGCTTTGGGATTAGAAAAATTACGGGTTACGGTGAGTCTGGGGATTGCCCATTTTCCCATTGATGCGGTTACGGCCGCCGAGTTGATCGCTAAAGCCGACCAGGCGCTTTATTGGGCCAAAGACCATGGCCGCAACCAGGTAATCGAGTTTAACAAGACTCATTAGTGCAAAACTCAAAGCGAAAAGCGCAAAACGTAGAGTCAAAAGCATCGAGTTTTTAATAGTTTTTAAACTTTGAGTTTTACGCTTTGAGTTTTGCGCTATGAGGGTAGATTATGGCGAAAGTTGTGATTGATCGGGAAAGATGTAAAGGCTGCAGTCTTTGTCAGGATGTTTGCGTAAAGGGTTGTCTGGCTTTGTCGCCAGACTTGAACGCTTATGGACATCATCCGGTTCTTTTTAATCGGGAAGAACTATGCACCGGCTGCGGACATTGTTACCAGATGTGTCCGGACGTCTGCATTGAAATTTTTGCAGAATAGGGGACGGAGTTAGGTAATTAGGTTAGCTGAAAAAAGAAATAAGAAAGCGGTAAAATTGCGATATATCAAAATACAAGAGTTTGAAAAGTGTTTTGGAACAATGAAACATTCGGTTAACGAAATCATAAAGCGCGGGGACTGGATGGGGAAGATAAACAAGAAGTTATATGTCTGCATGTGTGTTGGTGTTAACCTAATTACCTAACTCCGTCCCCTATCCGAGGAATCTTCTAATGAAAAAAATATTAATGAAAGGGAACGAGGCTTTGGCGGAGGGGGCGGTGCAGGGCGGCTGTCAGGCTTATTTCGGTTATCCGATTACCCCGCAAAACGAAATTCCGGCTTATATGTCTCGCCGGATGCCGGAGTTGAATAGAGTGTTCATTCAGGCCGAGTCGGAGTTGGCGGCAATCAGTATGGTGTTTGGCGCCAGTGCGGCCGGCAGCCGGACGATGACTTCTTCGTCTTCGCCGGGAATCAGTTTAAAACAGGAAGGGATTTCTTATTTAGCCGGTTGTCAACTGCCTTGTTTAATTGTCAATGTTCAGCGGGGCGGGCCGGGGCTGGGCAACATCGCCGGCGCGCAAGGCGATTATTTTCAAGCCACCCGGGGTGGCGGGCATGGAGATTACCGGTTAATCGTCCTTGCCCCGAATTCGGTTCAGGAGATGTATGATTTGGCTTACCAGTCTTTTGGTTTGGCGGATAAATATCGGCTGCCGGCGCTGATCCTCACTGACGGGGTGATTGGCCAGATGAGTGAACCGATAGAAATCAGAACTTTCCCCCAGCCGGCCGATTCTACCAAGGATTGGGTTCTGGATGGCTGCCGGGGAAGGGAACGGCGGTTAATTCGTTCTTTGTTTATGGGTGAGGGGGAGTTGGAGCGGCAGAATAATAATTTGCAAGAAAAATATAAGCTGATTAAGCTAAACGAAACCCGTTGGGCCGAAGAAAATACCGAAGATGCCCGGATAATTTTGGTGGCTTTTGGGATTGCCGCCCGGATTGCTCAAGCGGCGGCAGCGCTTTGCCGCGAGGGCGGGATAAAGGCTGGGTTGTTCCGTCCGATCAGTTTGTTTCCGTTCCCTTCCGCCCGGCTCCAGGAACTGGCGGCCGAAAAAAAGAATTTTCTGGTGGTGGAATTAAACGCCGGACAGATGGTGGAGGATGTTCGGTTGGCGGTAGAAGGAAAATCCCGTGTGGAGTTTTATGGGCGGATGGGCAGCGGGATACCTTCGGCGGAAGAAATTAAGGAGAAAATTGAAAAATGGTTTCTCTAGGGGAAAATAAACTGCGAAAAGTTTTCCAGCGGCCGGTTTCGCTGCGCAGCGCTTATAATTCTTATTGTCCGGGGTGTGGTCATGGGATCGTTCACCGGTTAATTGCTGAGGTGATCGATGAATTAAATATTCGGGAATCGGTAATCGGGGTTGCTCCGGTGGGATGCGCGGTGTTTGCTTACGATTATTTTAATTTTGATGTCACGGAGGCGGCGCACGGGCGGCCGCCGGCGGTGGCGACCGGAATAAAACGGGTTCTTCCCGACCGGACGGTTTTTACCTATCAGGGTGACGGGGATTTAGCGGCGATCGGTTTAACCGAAACGGTGCATGCGGCCTTACGCGGCGAGAAAATTACCATAATTTTCGTCAATAACGCCGTTTACGGAATGACCGGCGGACAGATGGCTCCGACCACTTTGTTAGGACAAAAAACAACGACCACCCCGCGGGGACGGGACGAAAAAACAACCGGCGGACCAATGAAAGTTTGCGAACTGCTTTCTTCCATTGACGGGGCAAAATATTTGGAGCGGGTTTCACTCACTAATCCTAAAAATATTCTTCAAGCGAAACGGGCGATTAAAAAGGCTTTTCTAGTCCAAAAGAAGGAATTGGGGTTCTCCCTGGTCGAGGTGCTTTCCCAATGTCCGGTAAATTGGAAGTTGTCGCCGAAAGAATCTTTAGCTTGGGTTGATCAAGAAATGGTTAAAACCTTTCCTTTAGGAGTATTCAAAGATGTCAGCTGGTTCTAGCGGGCAGAAAAAGGAACTGATTATTGCCGGTCACGGCGGGCAGGGGGTATTGTTTGCCGGTAGTTGTCTGGCGCAGGCGGTGTTGGAAGAAGGGCAGAATGTGACTTATTTTCCGGCTTATGGTGCCGAGGTGCGGGGCGGGGCCTGTTATTCGATGGTGGTGGTTTCCGGTGAGGTCATTAGTTCGCCGATTGTCAACAAAGCCGATATTTTGATTATGATGAATTGTGTCTCCTGGAAGAAATTTTCCGGCCGGCTGAAATCCGGCGGGGTGGTTGTCGCCAATTCTTCTTTGCTGAGCAAGGAAGATTTGCTTGTTCCCGAGGGAGTGGAAGCGGTAAAAATTTTTGGGATACCGGTTACCGACTTGGCGAAAAAAATAGGCGATGAACGGTTAGCCAATGTTGTCATGCTGGGGGCTTGTGTGCGGCGGCTTAAGTTGTTCAGACAGGAAAGTTTGGAGCAAGCCCTAAAGGTAATTTTAAAAAATCGTCCGGAATGGATCGAGTTGAACATAAAAGCGGTGGAGGAAGGAATAAACTATCATGACCAAAAAGAAACTGTCGATTCGAAAAGCTAAGGTTAAAGATGTTCCAAAAATTCAGGAACTGGTCAATTTTTATGCCAATCGCAAAGAGATGCTGCCGCGGTCGCTGAACGAGCTTTACGAAAATTTGCCGGAAATTTTTGTTGTTGATGACGGCGAAAAAATTGCCGGTTGCTGCCAGCTGCATGTTACCTGGGAAGATCTGGCCGAAATTAAAGCTTTAGCGGTTAACTTGGATTATCTTTTACAGGGATGGGGAAAAAAGCTGGTGCGAAGTTGTATGCGGGAAGCAAAAAGACTGGGGATAAAAAAAGTTTTTGCCCTCACCTTTAAGCCGGATTTTTTCGAAAAATTGGGTTTTGTGAGAATAAACCGGGATCAATTGCCGCACAAAGTCTGGGGAGAATGCGTGAAATGTTATCTTTTCCCTGACTGCAATGAAACCCCGGTGATGAAAGAAATTTGACTCGGAATATGGAACTTTGAATGTCGATTAATATCCCTCTCCCCTTGCGGGAGAGGGTAGGGTGAGGGGTAATAAAGCAATCGAGTCTTTAACACCCTCACCTTAATCCTCTCCCCTCAAGGGAGAGGAAAAACATTTTGTAATTAGGGGGGGACAGGCATGCCTGTTCCTTATTTTTTTAGTGAGATGGAGGTCAGATGTTCAGGGATAAAGAAGATATTGGCGTTGTTTCTGTGCTTTCTTTGATTGAGCTTTTATTGGTTTTGCTGATTGTCTCTTTTCTTGTTTATAAACTGGGAAATATTTATTTTAAAAAGCCCGCGCTGGATCAAACCGCTCAAAAGGCTTTAGCCGAACAGGGAATCAAGGTTAGCAGTCCGGCGATGTTGATTGAGGCGGCCAAAATAAATGTAAGAAAAACTAATCAGCTTTCGGAAAATCTGGAAACTCAGCTGCCTAAGGAACAGGAATAATTGGCAGCATAGGGATTTGGATGTTTGGCAAAAATCGGGTTTCCCCCTTTTAGAAAGGGGGATAAGGGGGATTTTGAAAATTATAAATATTGTCTAAATCTCCCCTCCCCCTCTTTATAAAAGAGGGAAAAAAACGTCACAGGCAGGTAAAGTTCCGGGCGAAGCTCGGACTAACTTGTTGTTTAAGTTATCGCAAGTTTTAGTTTGATTTAAATTTAACAGCTTGAAAATTTAAACTAATTTGGGTATACATTAATAGGATGAAAGTGATTAGATTTATTTATCAATATTTACGGTTGTTTGTGCGATTAGTTTATCTGTTTTTAACCAATCGCAAAATTGGCCTTGAACAGTATCGGTGCAGTTTTGATTTGTTAAGTTTACGATTTGATCCGGACTGGGAAAAGTCCATTTATCCGGCGATAGAAAATTTGTTTGGGCGGACTACCTTAAGATCTTCTCATAATTTGCTGGATTTGGGAGACAATACAGGTTTAACGGCAATCTCTTTGGGTAAGGAATACCGGAATGTAAAGATTTATGTCTTAAATTCTTCTTCCGGGTTGGCGGGGTTAATTCAAAAAAGGGTCAAGGATCTGAATATTGCCAATGAGGAAGTTGTCTGTGGAGAATTAACGGCCAATTTAAAAAAATTTCCACAGGAAAACTTTGATGGAGCTTTTTGCGTTTTCCCCAAAGAGCTGCTGCCGAAAACGGTCTTCAAAGAGATTTTTCGGGTGTTAAAAAAAGGCGCGATTTTGGGGATGTTGATTGAAGCGAAAGATTCGACTCCGGAAATAAGAAAAGTTTGGCGGCAGTTGCAGTTAAAACATGCCGGCAGCTTACAAAGAATAATGATTAATTCCCGGCCCGCTTCTTTAAATGAATTGAAAAAATCTGTTTCTTTCAACGGGTTAAGGGTTTTGGAAAGCTGGTCGGGGGAAATAAAGATTCCGTATAATTCCGGCAGTGAAGCTTTGGAAAAAATGCTCAACAGCGGAGCGCTGGCCGGTTACGAAGCCTGCCTGAATCTTCGCGATGACGCCAAAACAAAAACCGATTTTGCCCAATTGATCGAAAAGACCGGCCATACCGTTACCCATCACTATTTTGGTTTAGTCGCCGAAAGACGAATGAAGTAAAGTATTGATAACTACTCAGGTATATGGCCGCTCATAATTAAACGTATTGGAAATTGAAAGTTTGGCAAAAATCAAATTTTCCCCCTTTGGAAAAGGGGGATCAAGGGGGATTTAAAAAACAGTATTTAAATCTCCCCTACCCCTCTTTATAAAAGAGGGAGAAAAAGTGCCAGCATTGCAAGTAT
>JBDRON010000031.1:0-14615 GCA_043810025.1 Elusimicrobiota bacterium | reverse complement strand
ATGCGATTTAAACTGTGTTGGCTAAAATCTTTGCCACAGACAGTTAACGGAATTTGTTTTCCCATAATATAAATAAGATAGCAAATTCAATCAAATGTGTCCAGCAAAAAATAAAAAAAGATGTGGGTAAGGTTAAGCTTTTTAAAGGGGGAACACACAAAAAAAACATTTAATTTACTATGCTCAATCCCCTACTTCATTTTTAAAACATCAACCACATCACGGGCAATCAGCAATTTTTCATCGCCTGGGACAACGATTACTTTTGTTTTTGAACCGCGTCCGCTGATTATTCCTTCTTTGCCATCCACAGTGTTTTTATTTTTTTCGTCATCAATCTTGATGCCAAAATGATCTAAATCGGCGCAAATTTTTTCCCTGATTAAGGGAGCATTCTCCCCGATGCCCCCGGTAAAAGTTATCGCATCGATGTTCCCCAAGATCAACCAATAGGCGCCAATATATTTTCTGACCCGGTAAACAAACATTTCCACGGCCAACCTGGCCCGGTCATCGCCAGCCAAACTAGCGCAGATTACTTCTTTCATGTTTTCCGAGATGCCGGAGATGCCTAAAATCCCGCTTTCCCGGTTAAGACAAGACTCGATGACATTTGAAGTCCAGCCTGATTTCTGTAGATAAAAAATTATTCCGGGATCTAAATCACCGCAGCGGGTAGTCATCATTAATCCTTCCAGCGGCGTGAACCCCATGGAAGTATCGATCGGCATCCCATCTTTAATTGCGGTAATCGAAGCGCCCGCTCCCAGATGGCAGGAAACAATCTTTAATTTATCCAACGGTTTTTCCAGAATTAAGGCGCCATGTTCGGCCACATAACGATGCGAGATGCCATGAAAACCGTAACGGCGAATCCGAAACTCCTGATACAGCCTTTCCGGCACGGCATAACGATAAACTTTTTCCGGCAAAGATGTGTAAAAAGAAGTGTCGAAGACCGCGACCTGGGAAACCCCGGGCAGTAATTTTTCCACCGCCTCAATACCCTTAAAATTGTACGGATTATGTAATGGGGCTAATTCAAAGTTTTCATAAATTCCCTGTTTTACTTTTTCATCAATCTTTACCGAGTTGACAAATTTTTCTCCACCGTGAACAATTCTGTGACCAACGGCGCTAATTTCGGAACGGTCCTTAATCAGGCAATATTCCGGTTTGACTAAGGTTTGCAGGATTAATTCGATTGCCCGCTGATGATCGATCACCGGAACAACTGTTTTTTCTGTTTCTTTGCCCGCCAGCTGATGAGTAAGCATCGAAGTTTCCAAGCCAATCTTTTCCACAACGCCGCGACAGAGCACTTTTCCCTGTCGCATCGAAAAAATCTCATACTCGACAGAATAAATCCGGCAATTCAGCACCAAAATTTTCATGAACCCTCCGTCAAAAGAAAGCGCTTAATTAGTCCCTTAGGGAACTTTACTACTTGCTGGGCATTTTTTCTCCCTCTTTAATAAAGAGGGGTAGGGGAGATTTTGACAACATTTTCTAAATCCCCCTCAGTCCCCCTTTCTTAAAGGGGGAACACTTCATCAACTTTTAGTCTCGTTTCATCAATTTCCCAATCAATTTTTTTACATTTTTCACTGTCTGAGGATGGGCAACAACCAAAATGTCTGAGCCGGCTTGCAGATAACCGGATGAGCAAACTGTTTCCCAGAGTATGGAACGGTCTCGTCTGGCGCCCCATTCCGGTTTTTCTGTTTCGTCAGCTTTCGTTTCTTTGGTTTTCCAGGTTTCCTGGGCAATAAAATTGACAATCGGCATCGCCATCGTCCGGTCGCCCTGGAGTCCGGCTAAACGGGTCCGCTCCATAATGGTATAGCAATATTCAAACCCATAGCCCAGTCCACCGGTGGAATGATGCATGACGATCTTTTCCAAGGGATAACCCATATCGGAAATTAAGATGTTCAGCTGTTTGGCTAAATTGATATCTAAAGGAGATTCGGCGATAATCGTATGACCGCCGGCCAGACAAGCCGCGGTTAAGGTTTTATAATTTTCTTTAATCGCAATTCCCAGCAAACATTTTTCACCCTTCGCCGCTTCACTGACCGCTAAAATCACCTCGCCATCCTTCTGCGCATTCCCCGAACCAATAATCATTAATGGCAGGGTAGTCGCTTTCAGGACTTTCTTCACTGTTTCCGCCGCTTGCTGAGGAGAGGTGTTTTGCGCTTCCGGATTGGAAGAAGCCAGCCGCAGACAAATTAAATCCGCCCCGATTTCTTCTCCCTTTTTTGCCCAGAGACCCGGATCATTGACGACATCCTTTAATTCATCCTGAACTTCTATCCATTCGGCCGGCGGCATATCCCAGACTTCAAAGGCCACTGCCGGCGGATAAGGATTTTCCGCTTCAAAATGAAGAAAAGGCAATGTCGCTTCTCCGCCCACGGTAATACTTCTACCGCGGCTGCCTCCTTCGGCGGAAGCGGCTCCAATCTGCAGCTGAAAAATTTTACCCGGCCATTTTTCGATCACTGTTTCCATCTTGGCTGCTCCTTATTGTAAAGACGTGTAAAGACGCAAAATTTTGCGTCTCTACATTTACAAATAATTTTATAGTGTAAAGACGCAAAATTTTGCGTCTCTACATTTACAAATAATTTTATAGTGTAAAGACGCAAAATTTTGCGTCTCTACATTTACAAATAATTTTATAGGGAAAATATATCTAATTTAGACCCCTTAGTCAAGGGTTTACACTTGGGATAAAACCGCCAGATCACTTTTTCTATAAATTGACAAAAACTGAAATACAGGGTATATACTTAGTGTTATGTTGAAATTTATCTCTTCAGCAATCCTGGCAATCTTTGTTTTAATTTCTCCGCACTGCTGTTTGTGGGCGGATTCCCGAAATTTGCCGGAAGATGAATATTTCGATTTTGAAGTATCAACGGAAACCATCGTTCCCCCAGCCGAAACTTATCCGATTGATCTTCCGATAAAAATTGTCCATCCATGGGAAGGACAGTGTCTGCCTTACCTTAAATCTTCCTTTGTTTTCGGGTCAGTTGACCCCCGAGGGAAATTAACCATTAATCATAAAAGTGTGCCGATTCATCCCGGAGGCGGGTTCCTGGCCATGGTCGACTACTCCACCGGAACATTCCAGATACAAGCAGAATTACGCCTGCCCACCACCTCTTATACTAAAATTCGCAAAGTTTATGTAAATCCTCCACCGGTACCTTTATCAATTTCCTCAACGATCATTAAATCCGCCCAACCCGAGGAAGATATCAGTCTTCCGACCAATGATTCGTTTTTCGTTCAGTGCCTAGGCAGCCCGGGCGCAAAAGTGTTTTTTACCATCCATGATGTAACAGGAAAGTTCCCGATGGCGGAAACACAACCGGGCAAATCGGGGATTTATCAGGGTTCCTATCTAATCAAATCAGGGGATGACTTCCAAAAATCTCGTTTACAAATAGTTTTAACCAATGTCAAAGAAGATGAAAAAACATCGATGATTGCCCGCGGCCAGGTATCAGTTTTAAACGAAAACATCCCATGGATCGTCGAAGTTTCCACAGATACGGCAAAAATCTGCGCTGGTTATTCTCCTAATTCCCATGACAGCGCAGGATATATACTTTTTCCGCTGCCAGGAACCCGCCTGCGGGTAATTGGCCGGAAAGGTTCGGAATTAAAAATTTATTTAAACGAGACCCGAACCGGCTGGATCAGTGAAAAGAATGTTACCCCCTTACCCAAAGGAACACCCTTACCTTTAACAGTTATTGGCAGTGTCAATGTTAAGTCTCAAGATGCCGAAACCATCATTCGAATACAACTAAACAAAAAAATTCCCTTCGAAGTCAGCCCGTCTTTGGATGGGCATACCATCGATCTAAGTTTTTTTGGCGCGATATCCAACACCGACTGGATTAGTTACTCTCCATCTCAACCAAATACGCCGCAAGTCCAGTGGTTCCAGGACGATTCACAAACATATCGTTTGAGAATCTGGAATAAAGAGAATATTTTCTGGGGCTGCGACGCTCGTTACGAAGGGAAGGATTTTATTTTAGCCTTAAAAAGCCCGCCGCCGCTGCAGTCTAATTCGGCGCTGGCAGGAATTACCATCGCCATCGACGCCGGGCATTCCGGGGATAGCGGCACTGTCGGACCCACAGGCTTAATGGAAAAAGAAGCGAATTGGAAAATCTCCCAATGCCTGCAAAAAAAACTATTGAGCGAAGGCGCCAAAGTGGTAATGATCCGTCAAAACGGTGAATCGGTAAGTTTGCCGGATCGTCCACGAAGAGCCAGACAATCCGGCGCGGATTTATTAATCAGCGTCCACAACAACTCCCTGCCGGAGGGACAAAACCCCTTAGAAAAAAACGGCTATGGCGTTTATTATTATCATCCCCAGAGTTTCAACTTAGCCCGGGAAATTTCATCCGCTTATCAGCAGCTGCTGGGAAAAGACAGTAAATCTTCCACACCACTGCGCGATGACGGTATCTATTACGGCAACCTGGCCTTAGCCCGCATCCCTCAGATGCCGGCCGTAATCGTCGAATCCGCTTATATCATTCTCCCCGCCGAAGAAGCCTTTCTCAGAACCGAACAATTCCAACAAGCCTGCGCCAACGCGATGCTTTTGGGAATAAAAAGATATTTAACGACAGTACGGGAAAAATCCGGAGAGGAAAAGTATAAGGTTCAAGATATAAGGTCTAAGTAAAAGATTCGATTCTTTTAGCTTACAGCTTAAACCTTACACCTTAAATCTTACACCTTAAATCTTACATCTTAAATTTTTTGGTAACTACTCAGGTTGTTAAGTGATCACGGTTAGATAATTAACTGCGCATAAAAAAAGGACTATGAATTCCGTTCTGTGATGTTTTTTCCCTCTTTTAAAAAGAGGGGTAGGGGAGATTTAGACAATATTTCTAATTTTCAAAATCCTCCTTTATCCCCCTTTTTTAAGGGGGAACACACACAAAACAAACATTGAAATTTCTATGTTTCCAGTTAATTATGAGCGGTCATATACCTGAGTAGTTAAAAATTGGGTAGTTAAAAATCAACTTGCATATTATACGTTAATCTGTTAATATGTTAACGAGGATATGATACTATCTTTCAAGGACAAGATTACTGAGGATATATATAACGGATATAACACTAAAAATGCCCGTAATATTCCTCAATGCATTGATGACCGAGCTTTCAAGGTCAGCGGGGATACCAGCTCGAATAACAACAATAGATGCAAATGAAGGAATTACAGGGATGAGCTACTTCCAGATAACTGAAGTTTATACAACTGGATGGCAGGCTGTAGATGCATACAATAACAATGGACCAATGTCAAGGTCGCAATTAGGCAGCATAGCGATATATAGCGAAGAAAGAAATGATATTATTACCACAGCAGACTCGGATTGGAATAGTGGGGAGGTGGGTGATTGGTGGTGACTATGAAATGTAATTTGATAATTGCAATATTGACCGGGGTTTTAGCAGTGGTTGCCGTGGCCGGGTATATGATTCAAAGTGTGATTCAAAGAGAGATTATTTCTGTAGAGTTGGTTAGTTCAGGAGGACTTGCTGGCATTGTAAGTGAAATATCGATTAGCAAAGTTGATGATTCCGTAAATGTAAAAAAAATTGAAAGGTGGAATAATGCCACCCGCTGCGGAACTGTAAATATAGAAGAATTCAAAAAATTAGAGGAATTAATCTTAACAAATATTAATTTTTGGAAAGCCGAATATCTTACAGATGCTAGAGATGTTGCATCAGATAAGATTATAATATATTTTAAGGATGGTGAGGAAAAGTCTATACTTGTTTATGATTTTCCAAGCGAAGAAGTGCCACGCTCCCTTTTGGATACAATAAATATTACACGAAAACTCGGAGAGGTGAATGGTAGCTGTGACTAAGTTGGTTAAATATATTAACACAGGAAGAAGAAAGTTTAATGGCATCACCGTGCCACGAATAATTTGTTTAATATTAATAATATTGCTAGGTATAATCGGGCAAAGTGCAAGCGTGGTGGTCCAAGACAACTCGCTTGAGTCAAAAGTTCTCAACCGATTTGGGGCATAGCCTGTCGCAAACTTGATATGCTGAATGCGGCGCATGATTTAAAAGATTTAATGGTTCCACCTGGAAATAAGCTGGAAAAATTAAAAGGTAAGTTGTCCGAATATTACAGTATACGGATAAATAATCAATACCGGATTATATTCAAATGGTTACAAGGCAATGTCGAAGGAGCGCAAATAACTGATTATCATTAAGGAGGAAAAACATGATTCCCAAAAACCGAATACCCGTCCATCCCGGAGAGATACTATTACGTGAATTTATTGAGCCTCTGGGTATTAGTCAGATAGCGATAGCAAGAAAGATGGAAGTTTCTGTCCAAAGGATAAACACATTAATTAACGGTAAGCGGGATATGACTGCAGAAACCGCATTATTTCTCAGCAAGGCGCTAAACACCACTCCTGAATTTTGGATGAACTTACAAGTTGCCAGAGATTTGTATCTGGCTGAAAAACAACTTAAAGCAGCTTAACCCTAAAACCGTGATTGCTTGCGAAATTCGAAAAAAACCACCCGAAAATTCTTACCCTAAAAAACTCCCTGTTTTTTGAGCAATCTCGTTAAGAGATTATTGTAAATTGTGCTTTACATTATATTAAATATCTGCTTATTGACTTAGCTGACCAAAACATATCAAGTTAGTCCGAGTTGTGCTCGGAACTTTACATAGCTATGATATTTTTTTCCCTCTTTTTAAAAGAGGGGTAGGGGAGATTTAGACAATATTTCTAATTTTCAAAATCCCCCTTACATACCCAGAATACCCCCCAAAATTCTGACAACATTTTAGGGTAAAAAATGGTATAATAATCGTACAAAAATGTATGAACCAGGAACAAGCAATAAAATAAATTTAGCGCGGTATTTAATTCCTTGACAAGGACGGGTAAGGGTAATATATTGGATTTTAGCGATGGTGATGAATAAACAAGTTGAACATGTTCCGGTTTTGCTGGCGGAGACGATGGGTTTTCTTTCTCCGCAGTCAGGAAAAATATATCTGGATTCTACGGTTGGCGCTGGCGGGCATAGCGCGGAGATTTTGCGTTTGTCCAGTCCGGATGGGAAATTAATTGGGTTGGATCGGGATGATAGTTCTTTGAAGTTGGCGGAACAACGGTTGAAGGAATTTGGTTCTCGGGTGAGGTTGTTTCAAGCAAATTATATTGATCTTTCTGCGGTTTTGGCCGAGGCTGGCCTCGATTTTGTGGATGGAATTATTTTTGATTTAGGGTTTGGCAGTTTTCAGATTGATCAGGCCGAACGTGGGTTTAGTTTCCAAAAAAATGGTCCTCTGGATATGCGGATGGACCGCCGGCAGGCGCTGACGGCGAAAGATATTCTGGAGCGGTATTCCCAGTCGGAGTTAGAGAAGATTATTCGTGATTATGGGGAGGAGTATCAAGCCGGGAAAATTGTCCGCGCCATTATTCGCTATCGGCAGAAAAAGAGTTTCCAGACTACCCAGGATTTGGTTGATGTTGTTTTAGCAGCTCTACCTAAAAACAAACAGCATGCCAGGATTCATCCGGCGACAAAAACATTTCAGGCCTTGCGTATCGCGGTTAACGATGAATTGAATAATGTGCAACAAGGGCTGGCGGCCGCCCTGAAGTGTTTGGCGGCTGGCGGCCGGTTAGGCGTGATCAGTTTCCATTCGCTGGAAGACCGGATTGTGAAAAAAACTTTTCAAACCTGGGCGAAGGAATGTATTTGCCCGTCCGATTTCCCGGTATGCCGGTGTGAAAAAGTTCCGTTAGTAAAAATTTTAACGGCCAAACCGATCACCGCTTCGGAGAAGGAAAAAGAACACAATTTCCGGGCGCGGAGCGCTAAATTGCGGGTAGTGGAAAAAATAGCGAATAGTGTTGGGAGAAAGATAAAACAATGGTGAACAATAAAAAAAGAAAAAATAATCCCTATTTGTTGCTGGCGATTTTTTTGGTGGCGGCGATTTTTGCTTACGGTTGGGAAAAAATTCAGCTGGTGAGGAACGGTTATCGTTTGCAAAAGCTGGAGAAGGAGTTGACTTTTTGGGAAAATGAGAACCGCTATTTCCAAATTAAATTTGTGCAGCTTACCGCGCTGGAAAAAATTGATAAACTGGCCCGCGGGAAATTAGGGATGGTTCTTCCCAAACAAGAGGATGTAATTTTATTACCTTCGCCGGAGATAAAAGCGAAATGAATCGTAGGGGCGGGTTCTAAACCCGCCTATCAACATAGGAATTTCAAATGCTGTTGAAGTTTTCCCCCTTTGATAAAGGGGGATTAAGGGGGTTGGGTTCTATCTTTCAAAACTCCCCTAACCCCTCTTTATCAAAGAGGGGAATTATAAAAGCCCGCGCCGGAGGCGTGATAAATATATTGTCGGAATTAAAAGATGTTTAAAAGAAAATTAAGGTTATTGCGGACGATTTTCGTGCTTGTTTTTATCATTATTGTTTTTCGGCTTTATCAGGTTCAGGTCTGGCAGCATTCGGCGATGGCGACGATGGCCCAAAAACAATTTAATTCGGTTGTTTATCAACAGCCGCGACGGGGGATAATCTATGATTGCAACGGGCAGGTGTTGGCCTTAACTGTAGAGGTTAACTCCTGCGCGGTCCGGCCTAAACAGGTTAAAGATCCGGTCAAAGTATCCCAGCAGTTGGCGGCGTTGTTGGACCTGTCTTATCAGCAGGTCTATGCCGGTGTAACTTCTTCCCGTTCTTTTGTCTGGTTAAAGCGTAAACCCGAACCCGGTATTTCGCGCAAAATTGAAAATATTGACATCCCCGGGATAGTGGTTGTTAAGGAAAATCGGCGATTTTATCCGGAAGGTGGGTTGGCCCGGGCGGTAATTGGTGTTGTAGGGATGGACAATCAGGGGCTTTCCGGGATTGAATGTTATTTCGATAAAATTCTTCGCGGTCTGCCGGTGAAGTATACCCGTACCCGCGACGCTTTGGGACGGTTAATTCAGGAAGATGAAAAAGAATCTTCCGAGGCTGGGCAGCCGAAAAATATTGTCCTGACCCTGGACAAGGTTATTCAATATATTACCGAACGGGAGTTAAAAAGCGCTTGCGATAAATATAAAGCCAAGACCGGCATCGCCGTTGTCGAAGATACCAAGAGCGGGGCGATTTTAGCTTTAGCTCAATATCCTTCTTTCGATGGGAATAACTGGAGTGGATTTTCTTCCCGCCAGCTGGAAAATTGGGCGGTGCACACCATTTTTGAACCGGGCTCGACATTTAAGATTGTCGCCGCCGCCGCTGCTTTAGAAACTGGTTTGTTTAAGAAAGATGACAAAATTTTTTGCGAGAACGGTCGTTACAAAGTTGCCGATAAATTTATCCACGACCACGAAAAACAAGGCTGGTTGACCCTGGCTCAGGTTATCGAATATTCCTCGAATATCGGGGTTGCCAAACTGGCGGAAAAATTGGGGAAGGAAAAACTCTATTCTTCTGCCCGAAATTTTGGGTTTGGCAATAGTACGGGGATTACTTTGCCGGGTGAGACTAGCGGTATTTTGCGTTTGCCGAATAAATGGTCGGGGACTTCGCTGGCGATGGTTTCTTTTGGACAGGAAGTGGGTGTCAATGCCTTACAGTTAATCGGAGCTTACGCCTGTATCGCCAATAAAGGTGTTTTGCTCGAACCGGCCGTGATTAAAGAAATTTTTAATTTGAAAGGAGAAAATAAATATAGTTTTTCGCCGGCAATTATTCGGCAGGTTATCCCCGCCGAGGTGGCCGGAGAGCTGAGTGAGATGCTGGCGGGGGTTGTGGAACGGGGCACCGGCAAAGAAGCCAGGGTGGAAGGCTATCGTGTTGCCGGAAAAACGGGGACAGCGCAGAAGTTTGATCCTCAGACAAAAAAATATTCTCCGGATAGATATGTCGCTTCTTTCTGCGGTTTTCTGCCGGCCGAAAAACCCCGGATCGCAATTTTAATTATTCTTGATGAGCCGCAGACGGATTATTATTGGGGAGGGACAGTCTCGGCGCCGGTTTTTTCCCGAATCGCCACCCAGGTGATGAATTATTTAAACATCCCGTCGCTGCAGAAGGTGAGCCAATTGGCGCTGAAGAATAAGTAAGGAGCCAAGTAATGAATTTAAGAGAGTTGACGGCTGGACTGCAGTTGGAAATAATCGGGTCGCCGGATAAAGAAATTACCGGGATGGCTTATGATTCCCGGAAAGCGAGAGCAGGCTATTTATTCTTCGCTTTTCCTGGGGCAAAAGATGACGGGGAGCGGTATATACCTCAGGCGGTAAAAAATGGGGCGATTGCTGTGGTCAGTAGAAAAAAAAGTGAGACCGCAGACGGGGTAACCAGATTGATTTTTCCGCAGCCGCAAGTATTAATGGGGACCTTAGCGGCGCGGTTTTACCATAACCCGTCGGAAAAATTGCTCCTTTTAGGGGTTACCGGAACAAACGGAAAGACGACGATTACCTATTTATTGGAATCGATTTTCACCCAACACGGCGAAAAAACTGCGATCATCGGAACGATTGCCAACCGGTTTGGCGATGAGGTTTTGCCGGCGGAACGGACCACCCCCCAGTCGTTAGATTTGCAAATGTTGTTGGATAAAGCGCTGGCTAAAGGGATGAAGGTTGTCGCGATGGAGGTGTCTAGTCATGCCTTGGCTCAGGGCCGGATAGAAGGCTGCGAGTTCGATGTGGGTATTTTTACTAATCTTACCCGCGATCATCTGGATTACCATCAAACAATGGAAAACTATCTGCTGGCCAAAGCAGAACTGTTCCGGCGGCTTTACCCGCAGAGAAAAAACAAAAAATTTGCGATCATCAATTTAGACGATTCCTCCGCAGTCTTATTACAGAATGTTTCCGCGGCGCCGGTCTTCACCTATTCACTGACCAATCGATCAGCCAATTTTCTAGCCGAGGATATAGCGCTTGGCCGGGAGAATACTCAGTTTAATTTGCTGGTCAATAGCGACGGGAAAGTTTCCCAGAAACAGCCGGTAAAACTACATCTGGTTGGTTCATACAATGTGGCGAATGCTTTAGCGGCGGCGGCGGCGGCGTTTTGCTGTGGTCTGGAGTTGAATGAAATTGCTCAAGGATTAGAAAAAATTGAAAATATTCCCGGGCGGTTTGAAAAAATTAATCTGGGTCAGTCGTTTAGCTGTATTGTCGATTATGCCCATACCAGTGACGGTTTGGAAAAGGTCTTGACGGCCTGCCGGGAATTAAACCCGGTCCGCCTGATTGCCGTTTTTGGCTGTGGTGGTGACCGGGATCGTAGCAAGCGGCCGTTAATGGGTGAGACTGCCAGCCGGTTGAGCGATTTCATTTTTGTGACCTCCGACAACCCGCGCAGCGAGGATCCGGAGAAGATTACCCGGGAAATTGAGGCGGGAATAATTGAAAAGAATCGGCACAATTATAAAATTGTGATCAATCGAAGACAGGCCATTGAAGAAGCTTTGAACTTTGCCAAACCCGGTGATTTGATTCTCATCGCCGGCAAAGGTCATGAACAGGAGCAGATTTTTGCCGATCGTATCGAACATTTCGACGACCGGGAGGTGGCGAGAGAAATCGTGTCTCGGGTGAACCCGGAACCGAACAAATAGATAGTTCCTGCTCGAAAAGTCGTCAGGAGTGTCATTGCGAGGAGCGAAGTGACGAAGCAGTCTTTCGACGATAAGATTGCTTCGCTTCGCTCGCAAGGACTCTAATTTGGACAGTAATGGGAGAACCTAAAAACGTAATGGAAACTATAACGATAGCGGAAATTTTGAGTGCGATAAAAGGGCGGTTTTTGGCGGGGAACGAAAATGAAGTTGTGGGCGGTATTTCGGTTGATACGCGCACGCTCCGGGAGGGCGATCTGTTTTTTGCTTTAGCCGGACAAAATGATGGGCATCGTTTTGTTAAAGAGGCCCTCAGGAAGAAAGCTCTTGGGGTGGTAATTTCCAAAAATGTGGCGATGCACTCGGCTAAAGGTTCAATCGTTTTAGTTGATGATACCTTGCAAGCCTTGCAGGATCTGGCTAAATATTATCTGGAAAAAATGGGGTTGCCGGTTATTGGGATTACCGGTTCTAATGGGAAGACAACGACCAAGGAATTGCTTAAAGCCGTTTTGTCCCAGGGGAAAAATGTTTATGCTAATCCGGGAAATTTTAATAACCACATCGGTTTGCCGTTGTCAATATTTGGGATAAAGAAAGCGGACGATTATTGTGTTTTGGAGATGGGCGCTAACCATCAGGGAGAAATTAAAAATCTGGCGCAAATTTGCCATCCTAAGATTGGAGTAATTACCAATATCGGTGACGCTCATTTGGGATGTTTCGGCAGCCGGGAAGCGATACTGCGGACAAAAATGGAGTTACTGCAATCCCTGCCGGCAGACGGTTTTGCGGTAATCAACGGCGATGATGTTTTTTTAAAGAGAGCCAGGAAGGATATCCCCTGCCCCTATTTCACTTTCGGTAAGTACGCCGATGTCGATCTGCGCGCCCATTCCATCCGGGACGGAGAGGAAGGAACCAATTTTATCGTCAGCTTTGGGAATAATGATTATCCGGTCCGCGCATCGCTGCCCGGTGAATTTAATGTGGAGAATATTTTGGCCGCGGTCTGCGTCGGTTGGCGGTTAAATATTGAGATCAAAAAGATAATTTGGGCAATTAATAATTTTCGGATTCCTGTTCAACGAATGAACTTGATTTCTTTGCCGAATGATGTTAAAGTAGTTGATGATTCGTACAACGCCAATCCAAAAGCGATGCGTTCAGCGATAGCCGGTTTTATCCGGATTTTCCCGCAACGAGAAAAGTTTCTGGTTTTAGGGGATATGTTGGAGCTGGGAGAGTTTAGTGATGAGGAGCATCAGGCTTTAGGCGGATTTGCGGCTTCTTTGCCGGTAGCCGGGATATTCTTTTACGGTAAAGAGATGTCTTCGGCGGCAAAAGCGGCGGAAAAGAAAACCGGCTGCCCGGTATTTTGGACTGAGAACAAAATTGAGCTGCTCGGAAAACTGAAAGAATTTCTCCATCCCGGGAGCGCCTTCTTTATTAAAGCTTCCCACGATATGCATCTGGAAGAAGTGGTCGAGGAAATGACGAAGACCGTAGAACACAGGTCATGAGTTGTGTGTCATGGGTTGTGAGTTTAAAGGAATCTAGTTTTTTAAGCTCAAGACTCACGACTCATAACCCATGACTTATTTTGAAAGTTTCATCACAAACTAAAATGTTATACCATTTACTTTATCCCTTACATAATTTTTTTTCTCCCTTAAATGTTTTCCAGTACATCTCTTTCCGTGCCGGCGGGGCCTTATTGACGGCTTTAGCGTTAAGTTTTGTCTTTGCCCCTTTAGTGATTCGCTGGCTTAAAGGGAAAAAAGTCGCCCAGGAGATTCGCAGCGATGGCCCGGCGACACATTTGGCTAAAAAAGGCACGCCGACGATGGGTGGGTTGATCATTTTGCTCAGTTTGGTTTCTTCCACACTGCTTTGGGGACGGTGGGATAATCGGTTTTTGTGGATAATTTTGTTTTCCACTTTATATTTGGGTCTGCTGGGGTTTGTGGATGATTACCGGAAGTGGATCAAAAAAAACCCGCGCGGGTTATCTTCCACGGAAAAAATGTTCGGCCAGTTTGGACTGGCTTTATTGCTGAGTATTTATATTTATTTTTTTCCGTCCAACGCCGGTTATTTAACTAAAGTTGGAGTGCCTTATTTTAAATATTTGTTTATCGATTTGGGCAGTTTTTATATCTTCTTTACCATCCTGGTAATTATCGGGACATCGAATGCGGTAAACCTTACCGACGGGTTAGACGGTTTGGCGATCGGGGCAATCATTTTTACGGCCTTGACCTACGCGATTTTTGCTTATCTGGCCGGGCATGCCCAATTTTCCAGCTATTTACGAATAGTGCCGGTACCCGGCGCCGGAGAGTTAACAATTTATTTGGCGGCGATCGTCGGTTCGGGTCTGGGGTTTCTTTGGTTTAACAGTTATCCGGCAGAAATTTTTATGGGTGATACCGGCTCGCTTTTTTTAGGCGGGGTGATCGGAATAATTGCGATCTTGATTAAGCAGGAATTGATCCTGTTGGTTGTCGGCGGCGTTTTTGTGCTGGAAGTAGTTTCGGTAATCTTGCAGGTGGCATCGTTCCGGATTCGCGGTAAACGGATTTTTCGCATGGCTCCCTTACACCATCATTTTGAACTGCTGGGCTGGGCTGAACCGAAAGTAACGATCCGTTTCTGGATCATCGCCATAATTCTGGCAATTCTGGGTTTAAGCTCGCTAAAATTGAGATAGGGTTTTAATTGGTAAATTAAATATTTGTTTTATTTGTGTTCCCCCTTTTGAAAGCTTAACCTTACCCACATCTTTTTTTATTTTTTGCTGGACACATTTGATTGAATTTGCTATCTTATTTATATTATGGGAAAACAAATTCCGTTAACTGTCTGTGGCAAAGATTTTAGCCAACACAGTTTAAATCGCAT
>JBDRON010000030.1:0-5000 GCA_043810025.1 Elusimicrobiota bacterium | reverse complement strand
TGACCAGGATTGAAAAAGCGATCTTTAAAACATCATAAACAAAAAAATCAACACTCTGTCCCAGCTGTGAAGACGGATCCAGTTTTAACAAACTGTAAGCGACTAAATTCGCAATCCATAAAAACATCTAATATTCCCCCGCATTTGATATCATCATTTTATCATATTGCTCCTGACTTGGGCAAGTGAGATTTAGCAAAAATAAAATTGGCGTAATATAGACATAAATTGCAAATAAAAGTTAATTTTGTCATACTAAGGGTGTTTTCACCCTTATGTTTTACGTAAGAACCACCAAAACAGCGTCATCTGCCACAGCGGTTCAGGTAGTCAAATACAAGAATCGTAAGACAATCATTGTAAGGCATATCGGAAGCACACACGATGCAGAAGAACTCAAGCAGCTAAAAATATCCGCCAGACAATGGATAAAGAGGCTCTCCGGCCAGCAAACCCTATTTCCAGAGGAACAAGCTGAGACTTCCAATTTGGTTTCATTGCAAAAATGCCAATATTTGGGCGTTAATTACTTTTTCATTTACGAGGTTCTTTCCAATATTTTTTCTAAATTTGGATTTAGCTGCCTGGACAGCCCTATGCTTTTAGATTTAGCACTTATGCGCATTATTGAACCTGCCTCTAAACTGCGCTCGCTGGAATTACTGAAAGAATTATTTGGGATTAAATACTCAAGGAGAGAGTTTTATCGGCAATTGCCCAATTTAAATCAATGGAAAGAAAAAACCGGATCTTTGATCCTAGATTTTGCGAAGAAGGAATTTAATTTTAATTTTTCCATAGTATTTTACGATGTAACCACGCTATATTTTGAAACTTTCCGATCTGATGAATTAAGAAAGACCGGTTTTTCAAAAGACAGCAAGCCCCAGCAGCCGCAAATCCTTATTGGATTAATTGTGAACACGGAAGGATTTCCCGTGGCTTATGAAGTTTTTGAGGGCAATAAATTTGAAGGACACACTTTAATTCCGATAATTTTAGAATTTAAACGCAAATATGATATTGAAAAGTTAACTGTAGTAGCTGATGCTGCGATGATAAGTTGGGACAATATTCAAGCCTTGGAAAAGAAGCGGCTTTCATATATTGTTGGAGCCAGGACGGGGAACTTGCCGTTGAAACAGATAAATGAGATTAGCCAAAAACTTAATCGGAAAGACAGCGAAAGCATTCGGCTGAAAACGGATTATGGTTCTTTAGTCTGTGATTTCTCTCAAAAACGATATTGTAAAGATAAGTGTGAGATGGAAAAGCAATTGGAAAAGGCTAAAAAAATATTAAACGAGAATAAAGCAATAAAGCGGTCAAAATTCTTGAAAAATAAAAACAAATCCATATGCGAATTAAACACCAAATTGATTAAAAAAACGGAGAAGCTCCTGGGAATTAAGGGATATTATACCAATCTGCCGGAAGAAGTTGATAATTTGACAATTATCAACCACTACCACAACCTTTGGCATGTTGAACAAGCATTTAGAGTTGCCAAAAGCGATTTGGAATTTCGTCCAATATATCATTTTAAGAGGCATACCATTGAAGCCCATATCCTTATATGTTTTATTGCTTTGGCCGTTTGCAAGTATATCGAGATTAAAACCGGCGCATCAATAGCCTTATTCGTAAAACGCCTTATGAGGATAACTGATGCCAGAATATTTGACACATTGGCGAAAAAAGAGATTGTGATGCGTTCAGAAATTACCCCTGAAATTAAACATATGCTGGGTAAACTTAGTTTGTCGTACTAATTTGCCCAAGTCAGGAAAATAACCAGGATCGGTATTATAACCGAGCCGCCGCCGATTCCGAGGAGTCCCCCGAAAATTCCGGCAATCAACCCCGATATGATTAATCCGATATAAAAAGTCATCAGAAATTATCTTATCCTTGAAGCTTGCAGTTGTCAATGCTAAAATTAGTTATTATGGAAGCGGTAGCCGCAGAAGAATTAAAATCAAAAAGAATAGCTGTGCTCATGGGAGGGCGTTCGCGGGAGCGGGATGTTTCGCTCCGTTCCGGAAAAAATGTTTTTGTATCTCTGGTAGGGCAGGGTTATCGGGCGGTTGAGATTGATCCGGGGGAAGGGGATCTGGTCCATAAGCTGAAAGAAAATAAAATCGACCTGGCTTATATCGTTTTGCACGGAAAACAGGGTGAGGACGGGGTGATCCAGGGGCTATTGGAACATTACGCTATCCCCTATACCGGATCAAAAGTTCTGGCCTCCGCCCTGGCGATGAACAAGGTCGCCGCCAAGCAGATCTGGCAGGCGCAGGGGATTCCGACCGCTCCGTACTCGTTAATCGACAAAAACTTTATTGATAATGATATAAAAAGGATAAAAGAAATTTTCCCCTTTCCGCTTATGCTCAAGCCGATTTCAGAAGGATCGAGCCTGGGTGTTTCAAAAATCAGCCGGCCGGAAGAGTTTGAGGATAAGGTCAGGGAGACGCTCGCCGAATACGACCGCCTGTTTGTCGAGCAATTTATTAACGGGACAGAAATTACTGTCGGGATCCTGGGCAAAAACAATCCGGGGACGCTGCCGATATTGGAGCTGGTCCCCGGGAATGAATTCTATGATTACGAAGCCAAATATACCAAAGGGTTGACCCAATTTGTCCTGCCGGCCCGCCTGCCAGAAAAGATTTATCAAAAGGCGCAAGAGGTTGCTCTGTTTGCGCATAAGGCGCTCGGGTGTTACGGAGTTTCCCGTGTTGATATGATCGTTTCTAAAGACGGTATTCCTTTTGTTACCGAAATTAACACTATTCCCGGAATGACCGAGACCTCCGACCTGCCGGCCCAGGCCCGCCATTCCGGCATCCACTTTGACGAGCTGGTCTCGATGATTTTGGCGAGCGCGTATTAACTATGGCCAGGCGTCGCCGGCGTCGTAAGAAATTTAGCTGGTATCTGATCTGGGGATTTGTTTTTTTTCTTTTTTCATCTTTGGCACTGTTTTCACTCTCACTCCTGCCGGTCTTTCAAATAACAAATGTGAAAGTTATAGGGATCCGTCTGCTTGATGACAGCCAGATCCATAAGTTCGCGGACGAAGCGATCGGGGAGAATATCTTTTTTTTCAATTTTTCTCCGCTGGAAGACGGCATCGCAACTCTTTCGATCGTTAAAAAGGTCAATATCTTCCGCACCCTGCCGAACAATTTAATTGTTGAGGTGGTTGAAAGAAAAGAGGCGGCGGTGGCGGTGATTGAAGAAGAGACCCGGGTTTTTGATGATGAGGGTTATGTGCTGGATATCCGGGGGAACAATGCTTCTTTTTCGAGCCTGCCGATCCTGGTCGGCATCAGCTCTGCTGATTTTGAAAATAACAAGTTAAAGGCGGACGTCAGGGAACTGCTGGCGGTACTGCTCAAGGATATTAAAAAAAAGCTGCCGGCCGAAAAAATAAAAATAGACCTCGAAGCGGCTGACCGGATTATTCTGCTGGTTGATGATTCTATTAATGTTAAGCTTGGCGACGCGGACAAAATCGAAGCCAAACTGCGTGCGTTTCAGTCGATCCGCGATTTTGAGCAGGAAAAGCTTCAGTCAATTGACTACATTGATGTTTCGGTTCCGGACGATCCGGTGGTTAAATTTAAAGTCAGTTAGCCTTACTTTCTAAGTCCCTCAATTTTGCCCCAAGGTTATGGATGCTTTCGCCAAAGCCGTTCCAGTTGCCGGACTTGAGCGAGCCGAGCGCCTGGTCGTAGAGCTGCAGGGCTTGCCCCGCCAGCTTTTTTACATTAAATGTTTCTTTCTGCGCCGCCGTTTCGGGAGCGGCCGAAGTTGATACTTTGCCGGAAAAGACACTTTGTAAAGCTTCTTCCAGGCTTTCTTCCATCGCGATTTTGTCGTTGTAGGATACAATGACCCGTTTTAGTTCCGGCAGTTCTCCCTCGGATGCTTCTAAATAGAGCGGTTCAACGTAGATCAGTGATTGTTCGATCGGGATGGCCAGCAGGTTTCCCCTAAGCACCCGGGAGCCTTTCTGCCCCCAGAGGCTCAACTGTTTAGAGATTTCTGTTTCCTGGTCGATCCGGGCTTCGATCTGCATCGGCCCGTAGATCAGCTTTTTCTTGGGGAATTTGTAGACAATTAATTTTCCGTACTCTTTTTCGTCGCAGCGCGCCGCCATCCAGGAGATCATATTGCTTTTGTTGTTGGGTGTAAATGGGAGCATCAGCAAAAATTCTTCTCTTTTTTCATTTGGCAGGCGCATGATTGAATAATAGGCTTCCATCGGCTGTTCCGCGCCGGCGTAATTTTCTTTCGGAATATTCCAGAGGTCTTCCTGGTTATAAAATACCTGCGGATCCTGCATATGGTATGCAGAGTATTTGTTAGCCTGGATCATGAAGAGGTCGTAGGGATAACGAAGATGTTTTTTGATCCCTTCCCGCATTGCAGCTATCGGTTTAAAGAGTGTCGGAAAAATCTTTTGGTAGGTTTTAATAATCGGGTCAGTTGAGTCGGCAATATAAAAGTCCATCGTCCCATTATAAGCGTCAATTACAATTTTGACCGAATTGCGGATATAATTATACTGCGTGTAACCACTGCCGGCGGGATCCGAATACGGATATTTATTTGAGAGTGTGTAGGCATCCAATACCCAAAACAGTTTTCCTTGATCTATCACCATATACGGATCAGAATCATAAGCCAAAAATGGAGCGACCGCGCGCGCTCGTTCCAGAATATTCCGGTTAAACATCACTCTGCTCTGCCCGTCGATATAGCCGGTTAATAGAATTTTTAAGTCGTTAAATTTGATCGCGAATAACATTTTTCCGAGCAGCGACCCGACTTTAACTCCCCCGGTTCCCTGATAGGTTGAGTAGACATTGGCATCTCCTTTGGGGTAATCAAATTCCTGCTCCTTGGTATTAACAATTACATAATTATCGGTCTTTTCACCATAATAAATTTCCGGACGGGTTATCTCAAGCGACTTTTCTGTAGAGGTC
>JBDRON010000029.1:0-25612 GCA_043810025.1 Elusimicrobiota bacterium | reverse complement strand
GAAATTCCTATGCTATTAAAATATTCATAGACAACTTACATCTACTTAAATACAACTAATTTACTTCTAAAATTTTTGATAAACTACATTGATTTATATAGTAATTTTATAAATTTACTACTAAATTACTACTAAAAACTAAGTTAACACCCATTTAGATTTTCTACAAGACCCTGTGTTTTTTATAATTTTATCCTTATCAGAAGAAAAGCAGAAAAATTGATAACGGGATGAATAGTAATTTATCATCTTCTTTATTTTGTTCAAAATTTTTTGTTACTACCATGCCCGATTTTTGATCGTATTTTTCTAAAAAATGTTTAATTGAAGCGATGTCGTCAATATTTTCCCGATATTTAACTTCGATTGGTAAATAGCGCTTACCGCCTAAAGTTACAATAAAATCAATTTCCTGATTCTGTTCCTTATAGAAACTTAACTCAATTGCTCCCTCAAAACTTCGTAAGGCATTAAATACTAAATTTTCAGCATAAAATCCAAGTATGTTTTTATCTTCCAAAATTTTCCGGCCTAATTTTAAGATTGCATTTCGCAAAGCTAAATCCACTAAATAACACTTAATGCTTCCGCGGCGAAATTTAAACGGCCTTTTGGAAAATTTAGGCAGACTTTTTACCAGATCGGTCATCTCTAAAAGCGGTAAATATTTTTCCAGCATAATTCTGCTTACCCCGATTTTTTCCGATGTTTTTTCCAAATTTATTTCCTGCCCCGGCTGTTCAATTAGGGAGAGATAAAATCTTTTGATGTTTTCCGGCTTCCTAAACTCGGCAGCAATCACTAAATCCTCATAAATTACCTTCTGAATTTGATTGTCAAAAAGATACTCCTGTTTTGCCACTATATCCTCTATTTCCCAAGCCTCCGGGAAACCTCCTTCCACAAAGTAGTTATCTAAAAGTCGATTAAGCTCTTCCGCAATACGGGGAGATATCTTTAAGGGATTTGATTGTTTATCTTTCCAGTCAATCAGTGAATTTCGCTGTAAATTATAGCCAAAATCACTGGCAGTGTTAACAAAAGCTAAAAGCTCGCTATCGTCACTTCGATGAAAATATACAAACTCTTTAAAGGAAAAGGGCAGTAAATGGTAATCCTTAATTCTTCCCAACAAACTCTCCCGGCTTTTCTTAAAAATCGGTGAAGAAGCCGAACCGGAAATAATAAACCGGCAAGGAAATCCCAAATCATAGTATTTTTTTAAATATAATTCCCATCTTTCAAACCGTTGAATTTCATCTAAGAAAAAATAAATGGTTTTGTCCTTAAGTTTTGTATCGGCCCATTTAAGTAAATCATCAAAAAACTTCTCTTTGATATGTTTCTCTACCATTAAAGGGTCATCGAAGGAAAAATAAATTATCTGTCGAGGGTCCACACGATCCACAGCAATTAAATCTTTGATTATCTGTTTTAACAAAGTTGTCTTGCCAATTCTCCGGGGCCCGGTTATAGAAATTATCTGCTTTACGGTAAACAGGCCTTTGTATATTTTAAAAAAAATCGGCCTTCTAAAATTTTTGGTTTCAAATTGGCTATTACTCCACCAAGGGTTGTAGGGAGTGAGAATTTCTTCTAAAGCGAGATGATCTAATCCGTTTAATTTGTTCATATTTTTCACCTTTTCAACAATTAAAATTTATGTATAGTATATTATACATATTTAATAAAAATTGTAAAGACCTTATACTTTCAATGTGTTTTAGACATTAAGAAACCGGCTAAAATCAGATTTTCGATCCAAGCTCTTGCATTTCTTTGATTATTGCTTTTATTTTAGGCAGGTGTTCCAGATAAGTCATTTTGACGTTTAAAGCTGTCAAGGTTTGGTTAAGCAGATCAAAAAGAAGTTTGGAATCGGTTCTGATTTCCTCCGGCAGGCCTTTTTGTTGGATAGAATTTTTGCCTAAAAAAATTTTTATTAAGATATTTAAAGCCTCTTCTTTTAATTCTTCCTCGTAAAGCGCGTTTCCGGCAAGAATAAAATCTTGTTTATCCTCATGAACAAGAAATGTTCGGGTTACTTTATCCTTAACCACAAATAGTCCGGCCGGAGCAGAGATATTATAAACAGTGGGCAGTCTGCGTAGTTTTTTTAACTGGTTTAATGTTTCCTCATCTGTCTTTTGTGATTCAGAAACCGTTTCCGGCCTTAAAATCTTTTCATATTTACTGATTATTTGGAGATCCCCGTTTTGGCTGCTGATCTCAAATATTTTTATTTGATCGTCTTGGAGAAAAGTCTCCGGTTGAATTAAATTTTTCTGGAAAAGTTCAATAATCGCCTGGATACACAGGCAAAGTGATTCTGCTTCTCGATCTTTGGGCGGTTTAAATATCTCCTGAGGCTTCTTTACCATAAAAGCGGGGAATTGAGGCAGGAAATTAAGGTCCAGGTTGTATCTCTTGTGGTACCGGAGAAGATCGGGGGCAAGTCCTTCTTTCGAGCATAAACTTACCGAAAGCAAATTACAAGAATTAATCATCGTTTCACCGTCGACGGTATCGTTAAGGCCATCCGAAATGGTTTGATAACCGATCCAGCCTTTCATAAAAAGCGCTCCGTATTCCTCACCGCCGTCTCCCATCACCGAAACAAAGTAAAGTTCATCTTTATCTTTGAGGAATAAACCAAAGATATCATCATTGCCTAAAAACTGCCAAGGCTCAAGCCGAAAAAATCCTTTAGCGATAAGAAAAAGTTTTTGGTGAATATTATTTTCCATAAAGATGATTATATTTTGAAAATTGAAAGATAACAAGCAAAAAATATCTGGCTTAAAGGAATTTTACCTGGTTGATGAAGAGGTCGAAGCGGCAGTTTAGGGTTTTGGCGGCCCGCTGGGAAACGAGAGAGCGTTTCAGGAAAATCTCAAAATACTCCATCACCTGACAAATCTGGGTATTGATTTGCAGCTCCAAGGTGATGGTCATGGCGGTTTTGTCTACCCGGAGGAAAGACTTTTGACAGGCATAATTTACCCGGTCATGGGTATCGAACAAGGACGGTAAAGTTTTCCGCACCCGGCTGTGATGGACATCGGTTTTGTCGGCCAGAATCACCGCCGCCGCCAGCTCGTTGGGCGGGGGCATATCTTCATCCTCATGACTGCCCACAGCGATGGTAATCGGCAAAACCTCGCTGGCTCCCATCTTCATTTGGAAAAGAATATGCTGAGTGAGGAAAGCGCTGGAGTGGGCGTGTTTTTCCTGCCCCAAAGAATGTCCGATATCATGCAGATAGGTAGCGATCCGCGCGGATTCCTGCAGTCTTTCTCCGTAATCCAAAAACCGCATGATGTTGCCGGCGATATTGGCGCAAAGACTGGCATGGCGGCTGCCATGTTCTTTATAGCCGAGAATGGCAAAACTTTCGTCGGCTTTCTCTAAATATATTTTTACTTTTTCATTTTCCTTAACTTTCGAAAGAGTAATCCCAGCCATTTTTTCACCTCTGATTAAAATATATACATCGCGTCGCCGTAGGAATAGAAACGGTACTTTTTCTCGATGGCCAGCCGATAAGCGGAGAAAATGTTTTCTTTGCCGGCAAAAGCGGAAACCAACATTAAAAGCGTGGAAGAGGGCAGATGGAAATTGGTAATCAAACAATTCACTACCCGAAAATAAAAACCGGGATAAATGAACAACTCCGTAAACCCTTCTCCGGCTTTTATTTCTCCCTGCCGGTCAACCAGACTTTCCAAAACCCGCGTCACCGTGGTCCCGACGGCGATAATCCGCCGGTTTTGCCGGCGCGCCAAATTAAGTTTTTCGGCCGCCGCTTCCTCCAGACAATAATACTCCGGCAGCGGACGATGATCACTAATCTCTTCACTGCGCACCGGCAGAAAAGTTCCCGGGCCGACATGCAGTAAAAGACTGACAATTTCGATTCCCTTTTCTTCCAAATCGCCAAGCAGCTGCCGGGTAAAATGCAATCCGGCCGTCGGCGCGGCCACCGAACCTTCCTCCCGGGCATAAACAGTTTGATACTGCTGTTGATCAACCTGATCGGCAGAACGCTCGATATAAGGAGGCAGAGGTATCTGACCGGATTGAGCAATCAGCCGGCGGACATCGTTATCTTTAGGAAAGCGGATTATCCCTGACCCGTCGGCCTTCTTTTCCACTACCTCGGCTTGATAAGTCTCGTGGTTAAAAAAAATTTTACTGCCCGCCGGCGGAGCAGAGCGAAGAATAGCCTGCCATTGATTATCGGCTAATTCCCGCCAAAACAGCACTTCGGTTTTTCCCCCGGTTTCTTTCCGCCCATAAAGCCGGGCCGGAAATACCCGCGACCGGTTCAAGACCAACACATCCCCCACCCGCAAAAAATCCGGCAATTGATAGAAAAAACTATCTCCTTCCACCCCCGTGCGCCGATCCAGCAAGAGCAGACGGGACTGCGCCCGTTCCCGGCAGGGATATTGGGCAATCAGTTCTTTAGGCAAATGATAGTCGAATTCTGAAAGCTTTAAGTTAGTCATGGTGCAGTTTTTTTCCCTCTTTATAAAGAGGGGTAGGGGAGATTTAGACAATGTTTTTAATTTTCAAAATCCCCCTTAATCCCCCTTTTTAAAGGGGGAAATTAGATTTTTGCCAAACATTGCATTTCCTCAACTTTGAATAAGGTCTAGCGGTCAATCCTCCAATCTTTTTATCTTCGTGCCGGGATAATAAAGGCGTAAAATTTTTGTATATTTATAACCCCGGGCGGCTAAATACCGCGCTCCCCATTGGCATAATCCTACACCGTGTCCCCAACCTTGTCCGGAGAAAATAAAATCGTCTCTCTTTTTCCTTAATTTAAACATCGTGCTTCTCAAGCGGTTCGGCCCAACCAGCATGCGGAACTGCACTGCCGGCAAAATTATCTTTCCCCGCTCGGTATAAATTACCAGATCCCGCACCCGGCCCGAGCCGGTTATTCCCTGTAAAGAAATTTTTTTTATTCTTTCTATCCGGTACCCGCTACTATTAAAAGCCCGAACCAGCCAATCGCTATTAATCTGCCAGCTCCAGGGATCTTCTTTACCATAAGAACACCTTACCCGCCGCAGGTAAGAGACCGGCGGATCGTTTTTTTTCCCCCAGACCTCCGCCACATTTTCCGTAGACCCGCCGCAATTAGAATGGAAGTAGGAATTAATCAATTCCCCCCGGAAAACCAGCACCTCCCCCTTGGTTTCCGCCACCGCCTGCTGGACGGATTTATACTTCGATATTCCTTTATAGACCTGGCAATGGGTATTAGCACAAATTTCGAATCCTTCGGAGCGATGTTTGTTTGAATTTTTAAGCGCATAAGTCCGCGCGACCACCGCTTGCGCTTTAATACACTCCTCCGGCCAGGCCGGCGAAATTTCACTCTCAATTACTCCGGACAAATAATCCTCAAGCGGCACCTCATTAATCACGGTTATTTTCCCCGGTTTATTGGACAACAAAATAATGTTTCCCGAATAATTCCGGCCTTCAAAGCGGAAAGAACCTTCACCGGATTCATTTTTTATATAGAGAGGAGAAGCAGACTTACCTCCGTCAGAACTTAAAATATTTTTTCCCTGCGAGGAAAAAGTATAGATTTTTCCTTCGGTTAAAAATTTTGCTCCCCATCGATATTTACCTCTAACCGCGATTTTAACCGTCCCGGCTTCGCTGATCCCCACCTTAACGGCGGCTTTGATCGTAAGACCGCCAACCGGGCAGAGAAAACAACTAACAATTAGAAGAATGTATCGGATTATTTTCATGCGATTTTTTTATAGAGAAGGGCCAGGGCGAAAAAGACGGCGTTGAGCATCACAATCGTTGCGCCGGCAGGCAGATCAAGGAAAAAAGAAAAAGTAATTCCCAGCAGCACGGAAATGAGCGCAATCATACCGCCGATGAGCATCGCGGTTTTAAAACCCCGGGCTAACTGCAAAGCCGTTACCGCCGGCAGGATCAAGAGCGCCGAGACCAGCATTACCCCGACCATTTTTACCGACAAAAGCACTGTAACGGCAGTAAGCAGGGTGAGCAGGGTATTGATAAAATTTGTTTTGATCCCGGTCGTTTTGGCGTATTCTTCATCAAAAGTCGCGGAAAATAAATCCCAATAATAAAAATAGAGAATGGCCAAAACTAAAAAAGACAGTAAAATTGACAAAACGACTTCTGTGGCGCTAATCGACAAAATATTGCCGAACAAATAGCTGAACAGGTCGACATTAAATCCGTGGGAAACACCGGCCAGAATCACGCCTCCGGCGATGCCCACCGCCGAGACGATGCCGATCGCCGCATCGCCATAGACCCTGGCTTTTTCGGTAATTTTCAAAATCAGATAGGAGCCGATCATCACTATCGGCGCCGCCAGATAAAACGGATAAACGTCTAAAAACAAACCTAAAGCGATGGCGCCAAAACTGACATGGGAAAGACCGTCGCCAATCAGCGACATTTTACGCAGGACCAAAAACATGCCGAGAACCGAACAGACCACGGCAACAAATGATCCGGCCAGAAAAGCCTTTTGGATAAACGAGTATTGCAGAAAATCGATCAGGTTCATTTTAATCGTGTTGATGGCAAATAATATGCTGTCCATGCCCGCCGAAGTAAGAGTTCATCTTTTCGGATTTACAAAAATCGGAAAACTTGCCGAAATAAATCAGGCTCTTATCCAGATAAAGCAATTTGCCGGCGTAATGGCCGATATCTCCGGTATCATGGGTGATCAGAATAATCGCGATGTTGTTTTTTTTGTTTAACTCCTGAATCAGCTGAAAAAAAGAGTCCCGCGATTCCGGATCGAGCGCCGTGGACGGTTCATCAAAAATCAGCAGCTGCGGGCGCGAGACAATCGCCCGGGCTAAAAGTACTTTTTGCTGCTGGCCGCCGGAAAGCTCATTCAACATTCTTTTTTTCAAATCGGCAATACCCAGTTTTTCTAAAATTTTCTGGGCTTTGCCTTGCTCATCCCTGGTTATTCTTTTGGGCCATTTTTTCCCGGAGAGAAGACCGAGCGTCACCACTTCTTCCACCGTAGCCGGGAAAAGAGCGTTGATCGTAGAGATTTTTTGCGGAAGATAGCCAATTTTTCCCCAATCGTAAAATTCTTTCTGCTCTCGGCCAAACATTTTTATGCTTCCCCCGGAAATCGGCAAAAGACCGAGAATTGCTTTAATCAGGGTGGTCTTACCGGCGCCGTTCGGTCCGGCCAGCCCGATAAAATCGCCAGCCTCGATGGAAAAAGAAATATTCCGGAGAACTTCTCTTTGACCGTAAAAGACGGCTACTTCTTTTGCTTCGATAATTTTATCCATATTTATTTGGGACAGCGCAGACCAATTTTCAGGTTTTGGAGATTTTCTTCCATAATTGCTCGAAACGAGACTTGATTTTCAAAATCTTCTTTCGATAAATTATGACCGGCGTTCAGCATCAGCAGTTTTGCTTTGGTTTCGTGGGCCAGGGTTTCGGCAATTTTGGTACCGGCCAATTCCTCGTAAAAAACATATTCGATTTTATCCTGCTTAATTTGCTCAACTAAATGCACGAGGTCTTGAGCCGTCGGCTCGGCATCGGGCGATACGCCCTGCGCGGCCAAATATTTTAAACCGTAGCGGCTGGCCAAATAGCCGAAAGCGTAGTGTCCGCCATAGATAATTTCTTTGCTTGGACACGCGGACAACGCCGTTTTGTATTCAATGTCCAGTTTGGCGAGACTGTTTTTGTATTCGCCGGCTTTTTGGCGGTAGAAATCGGCGTTGACGGCGTCTTTTTCGGCCAACACTTCGGCGATATTATCGACCATTGTTTGGGCGTTGTCAAAATCAAGCCAGCTATGGGGATCCATCGCTCTTCTCCGCTCTTTAGGGCGGAGAGAAACTGCCGGAATCATTTTTGTTCCCATACCGGCCTCAACCACTTTAACCTGCTCGCGGTAAACGCCTTGGAGAATATCTTCCACCCACGGCTCCATAAATTTGCCGGTATAAATAAAAACATCCGCCTGGCTGATTCGGACAATATCACTGGGTTTTGGTTCAAAAGAATGCGCTTCGACACCGGGGGGCAAAAGCAAAGAAACTTCCACTTTGTCCTGCCCGATATTGCGGGCAAAATCATACAAAGGAAAAAGCGTGGTAACAACGAGGAGTTTTTCTATGCCATCTTTTGGTTTTTGTCTTTGACTTAAAGCCAGAACAATCCCCAAAACAATTAGCGCAACAACAATAACGGCAAAAAACATTTTTTTCATCAACATTATTCTAAATCATATACTCTACAACCGGCTAAGTCAAGCAGTTTGTCGGATAGCTGCAAAATTAGACCAATTATAAATCCATAGCAATTTCAGGCAATTTCTATTATAATGTGAGTATGCTCCCAAAAATGCTTCAATCAGTTTTATGGTCTTATAATCTCAGTTCATTAGATTTAAAGAAAAACAAACATCTGGTGATTACACAAGTATTAAATCATGGTAATTGGGAACAACTACAGTGGTTAATCAAACACTGTAAATGGCCGGAAATAAAAGAGGCGGTTGTTAACCCTGATCGTGGTTCGTGGATGCCCGATGCCTTGAATTACTGGATGACAATTTTCGGTCTAAGAATGAGCAAACAGAAATATCGCTCTGCTTTGCTAAACTTGGAGCCTCGTTAATTTTATGCATTTTGACATTCTGACTACTCAACAGCAAAAAATATTTAAGCAATTGAGTTTTACCGGAAATTTAGATTTGTATTTAGCTGGGGGTACAGCTTTGGCCTTGCGCTTGGGACACCGCACATCAGTTGATTTTGATTTTTATACCGATAAACATTTTGACAAAGGGAAAATGATCGAGATATTTCAGGAGCATTTGCATCACAAAGTTGGATTTAAGGTGTTGCGCGACTTTGATAATACTTTTGAGATTGAATTCCAAACCGGTTTGCCTTTAAGTTGTTTTCATTATAACTACCCACTGCTGGAAAAATCTGCTGATTTATACGAAGTCAAGATTGCCTCCTTAGAAGATATCGCCGCAATGAAATTAATCGCTATTTCTCAGCGAGGCAAAAGAAGAGATTTTGTTGATATGTATTATCTTATACAGAAATTCGGTTTAAATAAAATTCTAGAACTAACCGCAAAGAAGTATGCACACTTTGATATATATAATGGTTTACGAGGCTTATTATATTTTACCGATGCTGATAATGATAAAGACGTATTGAGAATTAAAGTATTTGACCGGGCAATCAGTTGGCCTAAAATAAAAAAATATTTAATAAACGAAGCGAAAAATATTCAGTTGGTATCAAAAAAGAATCTCAATCAAAGTGCCCAGTGACATTGCACGGCGCGGATGTTAGGAGTGATTAGTAATTTGGACAGCAATTACCCTATGCTTTTATTATCAGAGCAGGGTTAGCTCTCACCGTTAACTGGTTATTTTTCCTTTTGGCAATCCGTTCCTCCCGGCTATAGAGGCAACCACAGTATTTTTGCAGATAAAAACCTCTTTGGCGGGCGGAATTTTTGCCGGTAAAATAGGCCGGGCGAAAATCCTGATAAAAAAATTTCAAATTGTAAGTTTTGGCCAGCCGCGCGCCGAGTTCGGCAATTTGCTGATGGTTCTGGTAGGGGCTGGCTAAGAGGGTAGTGGAGAAATTTTTTATTTTTAGCTGCTGCGCGGCCTGCGCAGTCCTTTTTAAGCGCAGTTGATAACAAAGCCGGCAACGTTCCTTTTTCGACTCCCAGCCAACGGTTATCTCCTGCCACCAAAGAGGAGAGGAATCTTCTTCCTTAATTAACTCTATCCCTTCCTGCCGGTCATAAAGCGCCAAACTTTCCCAACGGCGCAAATATTCAGAAACCGGATGAATATTCGGATTATACCAAAACCCGGTTAAAGAAAAAGACTGCTTTAACTCGGCAACAACCTCCACACTGCAAGGCGCGCAGCACTGATGCAGCAAAAGTTTATTTTTTTTCATAGATTTTCTTCCAAATCCCGAACCCCAATTTCTGTCTGTTATTATTTTATCTTCCTCTTCAGTAAATAGATAAATCTATTATATTTTTCTTCCTCTTGCTCATTGATTGCCCATCTCTTTATTTCTGCTAAATCTACTTTTTGAGCGTTAGCTACCAAGAGGGATTGTTCTAAGGATTGTTCATCATTCCAGTGAAAAAATGCGGCTAATCTATCCTTGACGCAATCCGTTGCATTCAATAAAACAATACTGCCTATCTTGCTAAATTTAGTTATGGGGAATTCTTTCCCTATCGCCACCGGGCCAGGCGGAAATTCAATATAAAAGGGGCACTTACTATTAACATAATGCCGAAATTTTCCTTCTCTGATAAATCCTAATCTGATTAAAACCTTTTCTATCTTTTCTGTTGAATCCGGTGACACATAATCAAGATCTAAAGACTGATATTTGTTCTTGGTATAGATAGATACACAGGCTCCGCCTACCAGTACTGCTATTATATTATTATTATTTAATTCTTTACTGACTAAATCAGCAAGCTCTTCAATTTTAATCGTCTTGAAGTCTACTTTTGTCATGGCTTACCTTTCCGTCTGGGCCTTCTCCTCATTCGGTAATACTTTTCAATTTCTTCTTCACTTAAAGCGTCTTTAGCTCTTTGAAGCAAAGCTTCTAATTCTTTAATAAAAGGATACCGGGGATTTAATGAATATATTCTTATTGTGCCTTCCTTTTTACTTGCTATAACACCCCCATTTTCCAGGCGGTCCAACTGATTAACCATCGTTCCAAACGGAATATTGAACAGTTTTGCCATGCCTCTCATGTAGCCGGTTCTATACACTAACAAGTAAAATAATATTTTTTCCACTACGAGTGAACCAAATACAGGTTCCAACATACCGTCCTCCTAGATACTAAAATATAGTATGTACATACTATATTTTGATATATTGTAAAACATTATTTTTAAACTGTCAAGCAGCACTTGCAACAACCTCTACACTGCAAGGCGCGCAGCACTGATGCAGCAAAAGTTTATTTTTTTTCATCGGATGTTCTCTTTCACCATCCGGGCGATGGCCAGCGAGGCGGTTAGACCGGGTGATTCAATCCCAATCAGATTAATCAAACCGGGGAAACCCTGCGCTGATTCCTCTTTAATAATAAAATCCCGAAAACTTTCCCCAGGACCCTGCAGTTTCGGCCGGATGCCGGCAGTATCCGGAACAAGATCATCCGGCTCAAGAAACGGCAAAAATTTATGAGCGCTCTCATAAAAAATTTTTTGTTTGGCCGGATCAATATCGTAATTAAAATTATTCACATATTCCGTATCCGGACCCAAGCGCATTCCCCCAGCTAAATCCAAAGTGGCATGGACACCCAGTCCGGCGTGATCTTTTTTCGGTACCGGATAAACCAGCCGATTAAGCAATCCGGTCTTATTCCTTACCCGAAAATAAACGCCTTTACAATACTTCAATTGATCATCCGGCCGATTTATCCCCGCCATCCGGGCAACCTTGTCGGAAAACAATCCGGCGGAATTAATCAAGACTTTGGTCAGAAATTGTTCTTTACCCATTTTTTTATCTTCAATGGATAATTCATAACCTTCTTTGTTTTTTTCTACCGCTGTCAATTCGCTGTGATAAACTATCATCCCCCCACGGCTTTCCAATTGTTCGGCCAAACATTTCATGAAACCGTGGGAATCGATAATCCCGGTGGAAGGCGAATAAATCGCCGCCTCCGCCGTAATCTCTGGTTCTAACTGTTTTACCTCCGCGCGGGACAAAATCTTTAAATCCGCTACCCCGTTCCCTAAACCGCACTGGAACAAATCTTCCAGATCCGCCAATTCATTCTGCTCCACCGCCACAATTAACTTGCCCAGCCGCCGATAAGCAACCTGGTTTTCCTGACAAAACCGATAAAGCCGTTCTCTCCCTTCCACGCAAAGTTTGGCCTTTAAAGAGTTTTTCGGATAATAAATCCCCCCATGAATGACTTCGCTGTTTCGAGAACTGGTTTCCATCCCAAAGGAATAATTTTTTTCGATTACCAAAATATTCGGATAAACTTTGGCCAGTTCAGCCGCCACCGCCAACCCCACCACCCCCGCCCCAACAACAGTAATCTCAAATTTTTCCATTTTCCTATACGGTAAATTAGTTGTAAGGAACGGTCGCGACCGTTCCTTACCTAACCATTTCTATCGGTTGTTTCATTCCGCAATGTTTGCATAATAGGGCTTTATCCTTAATAATTTCTGCGCAGTAAGGACATTTTTTGGTGTACCCGCGCTTCTCTTTGGGAGGAATAACCAAAATAATCAGGATAAGCAGAGGCACTAAGGCGCAAAGAAAAAACCAAACCAACGGATTGCGGCCTTTTCTGGCCGCCAGTATGGCGCCGATCGAACCGGCAATGATCATCAAGATAATAAATCTAACCATCCGCGCCTACCGCCCGTCTAATTTTTATTCTTCTCACCAAGGCCGATCAGTGGGACAGCTCCGCTGCCGGTAACTTGCGGGAGAACACCGTTCCATTTCTCGATCGCCTTCAGGTTCGCCTCTATTTTTCTCAGTTCGATGAGGTCGGCAGAAATATTTGCTTTTTGCAATCTAAGAGATTCCGCCTCGGCTTTTGCCGCCGTGATCGTTTGTTCCGCTTCGATCTTGATTCTTTCCAGATCCCGGCGCGCCCGAAGAGCAAACTGTTCCGCCGTCTGTTTCGACTCGATCGCTTCCGTAAAGATTTTGGAGAAACTAAAAGCGACAATGGAAAAGACGTCAACGGCGATATTATAATCTTTCAGCCTGTTGGTCAGAGTGGCTCTCATTTCTTCGCTTACTTGAGGCCTCTTGGTGATTAACTCTTCCGCTGAATATCTGGCCGTCACCGCTTTTACCACTTCCAAGATCGCCGGATCGATGATCCGCTCCTTAAAAGACACACCGATACTCTGATAGACGACATTAGCTTTGTCCGGTACCAAATGATAATTAAGAGCAACAGTTGAGGTCACATCCTGCAGATCAGCCGAGGCGGCGACAGTATCGGTAACCGCTTTCTGCAGTTTAACATCCATGATAATAATCTCCTGCATGATGGGAACTCTAAAATGCAAACCCTCTTCTAAAACCACATTTTTTACCGCCCCAAAATTCAGGACCACCCCTCTTTCCCCGGCACCCACCGTCACCCACGGCTTCATTAGCAAAAAAAACACCAGGATCGCCGCTGTCACCAATAACCATACAGGCACATTCTTCATCGTTTCCTTCATCTTGTAAACATCTCTTTCATCCATGATACCTCCTCCTTTTTAGTGATGTAATCCCCACCGCAAGCGGCGAGGATTAGCCAAATTTCAACTCAACACGGCGGGTTAGGAAACCCCGCCTATCGATAGCTGGGACATTCTTGTCCCAGCTTGCTTCCCGAGTTCTTCAATCACCTCCCTCCTTTTTTGAATTTGCGGATCTTCCACACCGCCGGATTCCGCTTGTCTCTTAACAGACTATTATAAGTTTGCTTTCTCCTGCTCGTAGTTGATCGCTCTGATCGGGAAAGGAATTACTATCCCTTCTTTATTATATCTTTCTTGAAGCCTTTTGACAAATTCGTGTTTGATTAAATACTGGTCAACGAATTCTTTGGCCCGCAAAATTACGGTAAAATTTATACTCGAATCACCGAAAGTGTGATAGCGGATAAACGGCTCAAAACCGGAGACACCGCCCGCTACCTCTTTCATTATTTCTTTGCCCACATCACAGGTAATTTTTTCCACTTTCTTTAAATCCTGGCGATAATGCACGCCGAGATTAACTAAAACGGCCATTTCCTTATCCGGCAAATAAAAATTGACAATAATCGATTTGGTCAATTTTTCGTTTGGCACCAACACCATATTGTTCGGCAGCATTCTGATTTTGGTTATCCGCCAGTTGATATCGGCGACATAACCCTCCTCCCCGGTATCCAACTTAATATAATCGCCGATGCGCACCTGGCGGGAAGCGATAATATAAAAGCCGGCAAACAAGTTGGAGAGGGTGTCCTGCAAAGCCAAAGCTACCGCCAGGCCGCCCACCCCTAAAGTGGCCAAGATCGGGGTGATGGAAATTCCTAAACTATTCAAAATAACCAAAATCCCTAAGCCAAAAATAATAATTCTGGAAACATTTTGACTAAGAGAAGTCACCGGCATCGCTGTGCCCTTTTGTTGAGAATATATATTGATAAATTTTGCCGCTATTTTGGCCAGAACCATCGTCATAGAAATAATTCCCAGAACCAGCAGGGTCTTACCGGCAATAAACGTTAGACCCGCCGGCGCTTTAGAAATTTCCAAAGCGAAATAGATGCCTAACATCAGACACCAAATTAAAAACGGCCCCTTGGTGGAAGAAACCATAAAATCGTCAATTCCCGTCTTACTGTTCCTGGCCAGTTTCGACAGGTATTGAAATAAAAATTTTCTCAATAAAACACCGGCCAGAAAAACAGCCAGTAATGTCGTCAGGGGAATCAACAAATCAAAAATGTTTTGTTTGGTCAGCAACGGCAATAAATTCATCTTCCTTCCTCCTTTTTTTCCTCACCGATCCGGAATGACGGGGCTTGGTAATTCCCGGGGCGGTAACTTCCGGGGATTGTTGTTTGATTACCATCCCTGATCGCCGTAAAACCGGGAGACATTATCTCTACTCCGCCTTCGTTAAACTTATCCTGAATGTTTTGATGCAGTAAAGAATAGGTTTTGGCCATCTCGGTTGGTTTATCCGTCTTCAGTTTTGGATGCCCGATAAAAGATTTAGCCCATGGCAATAGTATATGCCTTTTCTACCCGCAAAACAATAGTTCTCCGGCTTATTCTTTCGTCAATGTAAACGATGAAAGGATTGAATTTTAAAAATATTGATACTAATATTTTTTAGGTTTGTTATATTCAATTTTCGTTACCTTAAACTTGGCGCAGCTAAAAGCTCCTTTTATCCTTTGATAGAATTGTCTTCATCAGGGGATTCTCTTAAAGATGGGTGGAACTCAATTTTGTAAATTTCCAGAATCGTCAGGAAAATTGAAGCAATCAGGGGACCGATGATGAAACCGGCCGGGCCAAAGGAAACTATCCCTCCGATTGTGGAAAAAAAGACCAGTAAATCATGCATCCCGGCTCTTTGTCCAATCAATTTGGGCCGAAGAAAATTATCGATCAACGAGATGAAAAAAAAGCTGATAATTATTATCGCTATCCCGGAGCCGATATCACCGGTGATTATTTTAATAATCCCAGCCGGTATCAAAACCGCGCCGGTGCCCAGAAAAGGAATCACAGAAAACACCAGCATCACTATCCCCCATAACAACCAGGTCTTTACTCCAAAAAAATACAAGGTCATTGTGGCCAGAAAACTCTGCAAAAAGGCGATAAAAAGTATACCTTTTATCGTGGCGGTTAACATCAGGTAGAATCTGGCGATTATCCGGTCCTTATATTTATCGCGAATCGGCACCAGATCTCTAATTTTAACTAACAACTTTTCCCCATCTCTTAAAAAATAAAATAGAGAAAACAGGATCACAAACAAATCGAAGATTACGCTTAGGGTCATCCGGGAAGATTTGTTAATAAAATTTGTCAGCGCGGAACCAAAAAAATCCAAGGAACTAATCAGTATCGGCTTCCATTCGATTGTAATATTATGGGCCAGAATCCATTTACCGATAAACGAATCCATAATTTTTCCAATTATGCCGGCGCTGCCTTGTTGAATTATATTATCAATTTGCGGCCCGGCGGTGCGATAAAGTTCCACACTTTGCACGATCACTAAACGGGAAATGAAGATTAGCGGCAGCAAGATCCCAATCACGACTATTAGACAGCATAATAACGAGGAGATATTTCTCCGGCCTTTGGTCAATTGGAGAAGGCCTCGGAATAGAGGATAAATTAAAACCGTGATCAGGGAGGCAATAATTATTTGCAGGATAAACATTTTGATTAAACTCAAAAAAGCGATCAAAACTAAAACGAAGGTTACCAGCAAAAAATACCGGTTAAATTTCCTTTCCTCAAAAATTGTTTTCTCCATTTACCCGCCTCTTAATTATTTAGTTCCTGCTCGTAAAATGTTTTTATCGTTTTTACCAATATTTTTTCCAGGCCGCTTAGGCGCAGTCAAGTGCGTAAGCACGAAACTTTATTTACTAAAGCACCTCTTTTGCAGGTCAATTTAAGTTAGCAAAAGCAGATTAATTTATCTTAGCGCTATAGAACTATAAAGTCAGGCATAAGATATGGTGTTTTTTGATGCTTAGGCGGCTTGGAAAGAAACAACCTCTAATTCGCAATGGTAAACTCGGGCATTTTCGACAATTTTTTCCAGTTCTTTAGCAATCCTATTTTCGATCCATTCTTCTCCGCACTGGTCACAAATTTTCGCCGGAACATTCCTTACTACGACTACCCCGAATCCCAAATCAACACTATAAGTAGCAGTACCCTCTTTTTTTTCTCCCCCGCACAAATGACACTTTTCCACTTTATTTCCTCCTTGTTCTAAAATCATGTTCAAATTTGTCTAAGTTGGGGTTGTAAGCAGTAATAATATAGCCCTTTTTATCTTTCGAATCAAAACTGACCACAACATGATAAGGTTTTTGATCTATAATTTTAAACATTAGACAACTTGGAAAGGGAGTATCGTCAGGATAATCTTCAACAATTTCACCATTTAAAATTACTTCTAAAATCGTATCTTGCTTAATTTTTCGCTCGGCCAAACGGAGCAAAGTATGCTTGCGCCATTCGAAATTATCTGCCTTTATAGCCTCGCTTAACTCCTTTATATTCATTTCTTTGATTTTATTTCGGATAACACTTTAAGTCAAGTAAAACCTTCCCCGTAAATTGACAGCGCTGCTGGACAGGCTCGCCTATTCCCGCCCCCGCGACCTTATTCGTTGATCAGCAGCGCGGCGGGGAAATGCCGTAAAATATCGCCTACCATCACATTATTATCACCGTTTACCGTCTGGCTGGTGATTGTTTCTCTCCATTTGGACGGGCAGCCGGGCGGCAGAATCAGACAGGTGTCCTGCCAGACAGTTTTGCCCAGCGGGTATTCACCTTCTTTGACCAGCGCGGATAAAAAGCGCGGGGCAACAGTAACTGCCCAACAGTTCTGCCAATTTCGGGCATAAGCGATCAGACAATCCTGGAATCGGCCTTCCACCTGGATCGGCAAATAAGTTCCTTGCTGAAAAACAGCGATTTTTTCTTTCCTTGTTTTCAACGCCCGGTAGAGCAGAAAAAGTTTTATCCGGCCGTCTTCTTTGCCGGCCAGCAGTTCCTTAACCAGCTCTAAGATGTTTTGCTGTTCTTTTTCTTTTATTTTTTTCAAGGCCGATTCTCTCTGAGCAAAATCTACCGGCCGCCGGTTGTCCGGATCCACAAGATTAAAATCCCAAAATTCCGTCCCTTGATACAAATCCGGCACCCCGGGAGCGGTTATTTTGATCAAGGCCTGGGAAAGGGAATTAAACATTCCCCAAAAAGCCGCTTTTTTTTGAAAAGGGATAAATTGCGGCAGAAAACTGTTCTGTTCGTAAGGTTTTAATATTTTATCAATGAATAACAGGCAGGCATTTTCATATTCTGTATCCGGTTTAAGCCAGGCCGTATGCACCTTCGCCTCCCTGACCGCTTTGATCATATAGTCCTTAATCCGGGTGAGAAATGGCGGATATTCTTCCTCGGCAAAGGGGAAGGCGCCGATTAAGGTCTGGTAAAGAAAATACTCATCGTTTTCGTCCGGGGCATACCCGCCCTTAAAACTTTTTTTCTTCTTTTTATTGATCTTGCTCCAGCTTTTTAAATTAGCCATCCATTCTTCCGGTATTTCGGAAAGGACATTAATTCTGGCCCGGACATCCTCGCCCCTTTTTGTATCATGGGTGGCGGTGGCTGATAATGAATGCGGCCTAACCGCAGCCTTGTGCCGGTTAAACCCATGAAACTCTTCCAGCGACACGCCGAACCGGTTCGGATTACTGCCCACTTCGTTCAAAGAAATAAGTTTGTTGTAAATATAGAGGACAGTATCTTCAAAACCTTTGGCCATCAGCGGCGCGGTAAACTGCTGAAACTTCAAAGCGAAATCCAGCAGCTGCTTTTTTTCATTTTCGCCAAACTGATTCCGGAAATCAAAGGAGAGAAATTTTTCGATAAAATTCAACTCGTAGACAAGGCTGGGAATTTTCACTTTTCGCTTTCTCAATCGCTTCCTTGATGTAGGACTGATCGGCCTCAGTAAACATCTCGCTGTTGATATAGGTTCTGTAAACCGGAAAAACAGTCATTACCTCCACCAACGCCCTTCTCAGGCCGTAAAGGGTAATATCTCTCCCATAGCGGTCGCGGCTGGAAATTTGTTTGATCAATTGAGCCAGGTTATCAATATTACCGGCCATATGTTTACCGATAATCAGCCGTTTTTTGTCACAGACCAGATCGTCATAAGCAATCTGCAGGCCGGTAAACTTATAGTAGATCCGGGTAAAATCTTTTTCGTTTTCCTTCTGACAGAAAATACCGTTTAGATAATTAATAAAATCGTAGCCGGTTGTTCCTTCCACGGTCCAGGAGGAAGGCAGCTGCTCCTTAAAATCCAGAATTTTTTCGACCACCAGATAAGTTTCACCGGTTTTTTCCCGTAATTTTTTCAAATAAGCGGCCGGATCATATAACCCGTCAATATGATCAATCCTTAGGCCGCTAAACTTTCCCTCTTTGATCAGTTGAAAAATTAAATTATGGACCCGATTAAAAACAGTTTCATCCTCAACCCGGATAGAGATCAGGTCGTTGATGCTAAAAAACCGGCGGTAATTTATCTCTTCAGCCGCCGTCTTCCAGAAAGACAACCTAAAGGCTTGTTCAAAAAGCAAGTTGTCCAGATTGTTAAAGCTCTGGGCCTCGCCTTTTTTACCGTTGAAATGCTCCAGACATTCATCCATAAATTTTTTTACTGCCTGATTTTCTTCATAGAGGCTGCGCAGCATGGTCTTGGCGTGTTTAATTTGATCGTACGGCTGGGAAACCTGTTTCTGAAAGGACGCAGTTTTAAAAAAATGCATCACCCCGATAAACTTGGTTAAATCCGAATTGTTCGGGCCAAGTTTTTGTTCCAATGTTTCCAGATGAGAAGAGAATACTGTCCCATAAGAACTTAATTTCAACGGGAAGCGGAGCTCATAGTAAGAAATTGCCAGACCGTTTTCGTCGTAGATTAATCTGATCTCCCCCTCTTCCAGGCATTCGGCATAAAATTTCCCTAAAAATGGCGCTAACAGCCTTCCTTTCAAATTTTCGTAAGGATGATTCCAACTGATGTCAAAAAAATTAAAATATTCAGAATTTTCACCGTTCTCCAAAACATCCATCAGGGCGGCATTTTCCCGGTCATAAGCCATATGGTTGGGCACAAAATCCTGCAGCCAACCCAACCCGCACCCTTTTAGCGCTCCGGACAATTCTTCAAATCCGGCGTCCCCGCCCAATTCCGGATTAATCCGGTTGTGATCAACGACATCATAACCGTGCGTCGACCCTTTTCTGGCTTTAAAAATAGGGGAAGCATAGAGATCGGAAATACCTAATTCGGCAAGATAGGAAACAATTTTTTTTGCTTCCGAAAAAGTGAACAACGAATTAAACTGGATTCGATAAGTGGCATTCGGTATCCGGATCATCTGGTTTTCACTCCTAAATATTTTCCCAACTCGTGGGAATATTCCATCACTTTTTTCATCTTTTCGTCATGCTCTTTTCCCGGGAGTTCAGTGTCGATTTTTTTGCTCAGATAAAAATGAATATTTTGCGCCCGCCAAAGATTCAGAGGCAGGGACAACGGCGCAAGCGCCTTAAAGAATTTTATCGCCGCCTCCAACAAATTCACCTCCCCCGGCGGCATCAGGGGTAATTTCTCCATAATTTCGTTGATTTTATTGCCGGCCAGAAAACCTAAAGTGACCCGGTCCAAATAAATATTCCATTTGATAATTTCTCCCACTACTTTATTTAATTGATTAAAATCCATTTCTCCATCTTCCAGCAGATGCTGAAGTTCGGTAATCAGGGTCAACTTTATCGTCGTCATTAGAATTTTCGGCAAAGGGATGTTCAACTGTTTCATTACCTGCAGCATCGGGTAATGATCGTCGCTTATTTGCCGGAAAGTCACTTCGACCTTTTTAATCGCCTCTCCGGTGATCTGGTTTAAGATGCTTCTTTGTTCATCATGGAATAAATGCCATAAAGAATATTTGCTCGTGTTAAAATGTTTTTCCATTAAATTAATATTTTCGGGGATATCATTTTTAACAAAATTGCCTTTAATTTGATCATACATCCCGGAAAAAGCTTCTTCTCCCATATACTCGCGCACCCCGCCGATCAGATTATGATCCCCAAGATGCAAAACCGCAAAACTGACCACAATTTTTTCCCCGGTAATCTCCGAACTGATCACCGTTCTACCGAAGGCCAATTTTTGTTTTCCGGACGAAAGAAACTCATAAAAAAGATTATTCGCCGTATAACAATAAATTTTCGCCGTTTCCGGATATGCTTTAAATAAAGAGGAAATCGCGTAATGCGCGCCGACCCGGACTAAATCCAGAATCATCGGTTTAATAAAATTATTATAAAATTTAGCGCCGTTTTTAAATTCCGGGATATTGCTCGGCGCCCGTTCCAGCAAATTGACGAAAGTGTCCTCCAGAGACATATTGCTGATTTCCCTGGCCAACTGCATCGCCCGGGCGGCATATTTTTGGATCTGTACCGTTTCAATCCCGGTAATCTCGTCAAAAAACCAGCCGCAGCTGGTATACATCAGTAAACTGTTCCGCTGCATTTCCAGCAGTTTTAAAACCTTAATTTTTTCTTCCGAGGACAATTCTTTTACCGCGTGTTGAGCAAGAAATTTTTTAATATTTTCCTCTGACCGATCGAGGATGATCTCGATATAATGATCCCGGGCTTTCCAGGGATCGCGCAAATACGGGGCTAGCTGGTCTTTATACAAAGGAGCCAGGTTGTCTCGCAGCCAATCCAACGCTCCCCGCAGCGGCGCGCGCCAGTTTTGATTCCACCCGCCATGGCCGCCGTTACAACCGCAATTACTTCTCCATCTTTCTATCCCATGGATACAACTCCAGGAAGAATTTTCAATTATTTCCGCCTCATAAGCGGGCAAATGTTTTTCCAAATACTCGGCATAGATGGTAACCTTGGCTAAATTATTCGCTTCCAGATAATACAAACAGTATGACAAAGCCATATCGCCGTGCCGGTAATGATGCCCGTAGGTTTCCCCGTCAGTAGCGACATGCGCAAGCTGCGGAGATTGTTTTTCCGAAAAAACTCCGGTTAACCGCCGGGCAAAATTTTCTCCGCTGGACAGCACATCCCCAAAAGCAATATCCTGCGATACCGAACCGTCATAAAAGAACAAAAAGATATTCCCTCCGGCCGGCAGGCGGCAAACATACGGCCTCCGCGGATCGACTTTTGCGCCAGTGACATCAATCCATTCTTTAGCGCCGATTTTTCGGATCCGTTTAGCCTGATGCGGGGAAAGAATGGTAAATTTTATTCCCTCCCCGGCGATGATCTCCAAAGTTTCCAGATCCACCGCCGCCTCCGGCAGCCACATCCCTTCCGGCCTGCGGCCAAAACGGTATTCAAAATCCCGAATTCCCCAAAGCGCCTGGGTAATTTTATCCTGCCGGTTGGCCAAGGGCATAATCAGATGGTTGTAACACTGGGCGATCGCCGCTCCGTGACCGGAAAACCTTTTCCGGCTCTCTTTGTCGGCTTCAATAATTGCCCGGTAAACCTCGGGTTTGTTCCTCTCCATCCAATGGAGCAGAGTGGGACCGAAATTAAAACTCATCTTCTGATAATTATTGACAATATCAATAATTTTTCCCTCCGGGTCAAGAATCCGGGAAGCCGTATTGGGCGCATAACATTCCGCCGTTACCCGTTCATTCCAATCATGATAAGGATGCGCCGAATCTTCCAGCTCCACTTTTTCCAACCAGGGATTTTCCCGGGGCAGTTGATAAAAATGCCCATGCAGACAAACATATCTATTCATTAATTTACCTCGCTGTGCAGATGGTTGATAAAGTTTTCCCCCTTTTACAAAGGGAGACTGAGGGGGATTTTAAAAATTATAAATATTGGCTACCTATCCCCTACCCCATAGACCACAAAACTGAACGGGCTGATCTCCATTGTATTTTTCCCGATTGTTTCCGGCGCGGAAGAACCCGTCCCCAGCCATTTAACTTCCGCAGAATCAAGAAGTTTTATCCCCTTGCCCTGATCAGGAGCGGGACAAAACAGCTCTTTTTTATCGCCAAAATTTAAAACAGCAACTATTCCAGAACCGGCATACCGCCGCTGAATTAAAACAATTTTTTCCTCCTGCCGATAAACTTTAAAGTTATTTTTGTCCAGGTTGGCCAGCGACGGAATCTCTTTCCGTAATTTAATCAATTGCCGATAAAAATCCTCCATCACTTTATGCCGGCCAGCCGCCCGTTTAGTCCAGTTTAATTTTGATTGCCGGAATGTGTCCGGACTTTGCGGATCGGGCAAGTCATCAGCCCACTGAAAAGACTGGAACTCCTTTTTTCTTCCCTCCCGGACCGCTTCAATTAATCCCGGATCGGAGTGGCTGACAAAATAAAGAAACGGCTGATCCTCGGCATACTCTTCACCCATAAACAGCAAAGGGATATAGGGAGATAAAAACATCGCCCCGGCCGCCAGCTTTAAAGCTTCAAATGAGACTAGAGTGGACAGCCTTTCACCCTGCCTTCTGTTCCCCACCTGATCATGATTCTGGATAAAGGCAACCAATTGGCTGCCGGGAATATCCCTGGAAGAACTGCCATAATGCCTTTTCCGATACGAGGAGTAGCCGCCGGAGTAAACAAAACCCTCTTCCATGGCTTTAACCATCTGCTCCAGCCGGCCAAAATCCTCGTAGTAACCGCTTTTTTCGCCGCTCAGCAGCCCATGCAGCGCATGGTGAAAATCGTCACACCACTGCGCATCGATGCCGTAGCCGCCGGAATCCTTTTTCCGGATAATTTTTGGATCGTTTAAATCGCTCTCGGCAATCAAATAAACTTTTTTTCCGCGATCCCGGGAAAATTCAGCAGCAGTTTCGGCCAGTTCGGCCAGAATATGTTTGGCGCTCAAATCATAAATACCGTGAATCGCATCCAGCCGCAAGGCGTCGATCTGATAATGCTCAAACCAGGACAAAGCATTCTGGAGAAAAAAGTTTCTTACTTCATCGCTGTAAGCATCGTCAAAGTTTATCGCTTTACCCCAGGGTGTGTGATATTTTTCCGTGAAATAAGGGCCGAAATTTTCCAGATAGTTTCCTTCCGGTCCCAGATGATTATACACAACATCAAGGATTACAGCAATAGACTTTTTATGGCAGGCCTGCACCAATTCTTTCAGACCCTCCGGTCCGCCGTAAGAATTCTGCGCGGCAAAGGGATAAACCCCGTCGTAGCCCCAGTTTCTTTCCCCGGGAAATTGGGCGACGGGCATAATTTCGACCGCGTTAATCCCCAAACTGCTCAGCTCATCCAGCCTTGGAATAACTGCGGCAAAAGCGCCTTCCGGGGTAAACGTTCCGATATGCAGTTCATAAATGACCATTTCCGGCAAAGCGATCCCCAGCCAGTTATTATCTTCCCATTTAAAGGCCTGGTGGTCAACCACCTGCGAAAAGGCGTGCACACCCTCCGGCTGGCAAGAAGAAGCCGGATCCGGCCGGTCGATCGAGCCATCCAACTGATAAAGATATTTTGTCCCCGGATAAACATTTTCGGCCAAAACCTGCCAGTAGCCCTTTTCATCCCTTTCCATCGGAACCAGTCGTTTCCCGGAAGAAACAATTTTCAAGGCCACCCCTTTTAAAAAAGGAGCCCAAACCGTAAACTCACATTTTCCGTCCCCCAAATAATCCGCGCCAATTTTATTCATCAATTAATCCTTTAAAAAATTGTAGAGACGCAAAATTTTGCGTCTTTACATTGTATCATTCCCCATTACTGTGTTGTAGAGACGCAAAATTTTGCGTCTTTACATTGTATCATTCCCCATTATTGTATTGTAGAGACGCAAAATTTTGCGTCTCATTATTGTTTTGCGTCTCTACAGCGACGACAATTTCGACAGAACAGAATCACGAACATTGTTTGGATTTTCGGAATCGGTATCCCATTTTAAAGGATTATCCATAATGTATTGGCGAATATTATCTAATGATCTTTCGTCCCGGATAATATGTTCATAAAAACGCGGCTGCCATTGGAAATCAATATTATTCATTGTGGCCCATTTTTTAACACCAATTTTAAACCCCCGCACAATTGACCCCAAATTTTTTGATTGGGGACCAAATTTATTGCCTTCTTGTTGTGGAGACGCAAAATTTTGCGTCTCTACATTGTTTTGCGTCTCTACATTGTTTTGCGTCTCTACATTGTTTTGTTTCCCATTACTGTGTTGTGGAGACGCAAAATTTTGCGTCTCTACGCCATGTTTGATATTAACAATAATTATCCCGTGTATATGGCTTGGCATAATAATAAATTTATCCAATTCAATGTGCGGAAAATGCGCAGGTATATTTTTCCAACATTCTTCCGCGACCCTTCCAATATCAGATAATCTGGTTATTCCGTCCGTAATTTGGCCGAAATAACTGTTCCGGTCTTTTGTGCATATTGTTACAAAATAATACCCGGATGCCGAATAATCCCAATCCCTTAATCGGGTGGACTCAACGCGATATTTATTACGGTATTTTTCCGTCATAGTTTAATTCTTATATTCCCCGACATCAATTTTGGTAAAAGAGAATCGCGAATTTGGGATAATATTCTATTTTCACTTAGATTGCTTACTAAGCTATGGTAAAGAGAATCCATCATTTGACAAAAATATTTTAGCGTTTGGATATCGGGAATAATGACCTCAGTCTTTCCGATATCACTATTACTGATATTAGGCTGAGCACTGCTAGAGGAAGATATTCCATTAATTAATGCTTGTATCTCAGCTCCTTTAAGCATGTAGTATGCCCACAAATAATAATCACTGACTAATTTCCCAACACGTTGGTTCAATAACATAATCTCATCAGTTTTTGGAATAATTCCAATCTTCCCAATTTGGGCACCTGTCATTGCAATAATAACATCACCAGAGCGTAAATGAAATTTTTTATCTACAGTTTGAAATACTGTATCGGTCACATGGTCGGATTGGGCAAAATCGACAATTCCATCCTGAATATTAGCAATTTTAATAACCTTATAACCGCTTGAGGTAAAATCAGTGCTTTTGAAAGCAAACCCCGGCTGAATTTTAGCAAGCTCAGCAAATTTCCCCTTCCGCCAACCCACCGGAATCTCGCCTAATTCCGAATCAACCATCTTTCCGCCGGATGATTTGTATCCTTCCTGTAGAGACGCAAAAT
>JBDRON010000028.1:0-3316 GCA_043810025.1 Elusimicrobiota bacterium | reverse complement strand
TCAGCATGGGATTTGATTCCAAGCCTCGCCAGTAAGCGCCGGCAATTTTCGTTAATTTAAACGCCTGGGGATTTATTTCCTTTGTTGATTTCACGTGGGGACCTTTGCACAAATCTGTAAAATCTCCGCTTTGGTACAGAGTTGCGTTTTTCCCCGGCAACTCGGTAATCAATTCCAATTTGTATTTTTGGTCTTTAAATATTTTTTTCGCCTTGGTTTTTGAAACCATGCTTTTTTTAAAAGGTATGTTCTTCTGGATTATTTCTTTCATTTTCTTTTCGATTTTCGGCAGATCCTGGGGCGTTATGTTTTTAAGATCAAAGTCATAGTAAAAGCCGTTTTCAATGGAGGGGCCAATGCCAAATTTAACTTCGGGAAAGAGTTCTTTCACCGAGGCTGCCATAATATGAGATAAAGAATGACGAATTATGTCTGTTTTCATGCCTTAATTTTCTTTTACATCTATTATTTCTTCGATTGCCGAATTCCGGTTACGGAATGAGGAGAGAGAAGAGATATTTTAACTTTCCTTTACTTCTAATATCTCTTCGATTCCTTCGCAGATTACCTTCGGCACTCCGTCCTTGGAGTCCAGTCTGCCTTCGATCATGACTATTTTATTTTCCTGAAACAGGGTGGGGTTTCTTTCAATCGTTGAGGGGAAGACGACTACTTCGATACGGTTGCTTAAATCTTCCAGACTTATGAAAAGCATCGGCTTTCCGGATCTGGTAATGATTTTTTTGATTCCGGAAATTATCCCGCCGACTCTAACCCTGATATTCCTTTTCGTGTTGTGATCGGGCAGTTTGGAGATCGGCGTTACTTTTTTTTCCAGTATTTTTTTAAAACCGTTCAAGGGATGCGAGCTGACGAAAAGGCCCAGCAGCTCTTTTTCCCAGGCTAATTTTTCTTTTTCGCTGGCCGGAGCAGTGGAGGTAAGAGAAATTTTATTATTATACTGCAGAGCATCAAACAAGCCGTTCTGGCCATTGATTTTGGTTTTCTGCGTTTCCCTCGAGAATTCCAGGAGCCTTTCCAGATTAAACAACAACTGGTTCCTTTCTGCCATTTTATCAAAAACTCCGGATTTTATTAAGCTCTCAAAGGACTTTTTGTTCAGGTCCTTGGAATTGACTCTTAAGATAAAGTCGTTAATCGAGGCATAGGCTCCCTTGGCTTTTCTTTCCTCGACAATCGTTTCTACGATGCTGGACCCTACATTCTTTATGGCCGATAATCCGAATCTGACCTGGTTTTTCTTGGGTACCACGGAAAAGAAAGTGAAACTTTCGTTGATATCGGGCGGAAGAACCTCCAGGTCCATTTTGCGGCATTCGCTTATCAGAACGGATATCCTTTCCACGTCGTTCCGTTCGGAAGTTAAAAGAGCGGCCATGAACTCGGCCGGGAAGTGGGTTTTGAGGTAGGCTGTTTGGTAGGCAATGGTGGCATAAGCTGCAGCATGGGAACGGTTGAAAGAATAACTGGCAAAGGGTTCAATCCAGTACCAGATCTGCTGGGCAACCTGCTCGGGTATCTGGTTTTTTTTCATTCCCTCAATGAATTTTTCCTTCTGGGACATGAGCAGTTTCTTTATTTTCTTTCCGATGGCTTTTCTTAAAACGTCCGCCTCAGCCAGGGTGAAGCCGGCCATCTCCTGGGCGATTTTCATAATCTGTTCCTGATAAATAGCTATTCCCTGAGTGTTTTTCAAAATGGGTTCCAGTTTGGGATGGAGATAGACAATGGGCTGCTTTTTTTGTTTCCTGGAAATGTAGTCGGGGATCAACTGCATGGGGCCCGGCCGGTAAAGGGCAACCATGGCGATGATGTCTTCGAATTCGCTGGGTTTCAATTGTTTCAGGTATCTTTGCATCCCTCCGCTATTGTGAACTAAAAATCCGTTGGCGACAAAATTATTTCCCGGCGATTGCATTACAATGTCGTAAGTTTTTTCCTTTCCAATAGGTATTATTTTCTTTACTTTTAAAAACTCAAAACTTTGTTCTGTCGGTATACGGGGACATTCCCATTTAACTAAATCTTTGTATTTTAAGGCAAATTCAGCGAATTTAGTTTTATTGACTAAAACCAACTTAACATCAGGATACTGTCTTTCAAACAAATTTATTTTTTCTTGGTCTAAATCGTGAAACCATCCTTTTATTTCGTAGAAGATGTTTTGTTTTGGAACGTAAAAGTCGGGTGTATAGTGCAGAATTTTACCGTTTTGCCTTTTCAATTGGAATGTTTTTGGTTCGTACTGATAGTCGAGATTATATAAATTTAAGACTCTGGCAAAATCTGCTTCCCAGTTGGAGCGGACATAGTGTCCTAAATCTTGTCTGAAACCTCCTTTTCTGTGGGGTGAACGTTTGCCAAACATTGGGTTATTCTTCCCCCTAGATCTTTCTGAAAGAACTTTTTTCATCTTCTCCGCTTTTTCTTTTCCGTAGCGATCTTCAAGTGTTTTTCCAGTTAAAGATTTTGATATTTTTCTTCCGATTTCAGCCATTTTTTGGGAATCAGTTGCTCTTAATCCATTATTCCAAGGCTTCCCGCCTTTTTCATAAAATCTTATTTTCGCTTCGCTTATTTTCCCCCTAGCTTCTTTTTTGCTTGGATTGCTGTAAAATTCTGCAGAACAGCGATAGCAGAATTGACTTTTTCCTTCTTTTTGTCCACTTATTTGTTTCCCGCACTTCTCACAAGTATTGTAGATGAGATGTCTCGCCTTTTTTTTCAACAATATCTTTTCTCCGACTTTAATATCTTCTAATTTTTTCCATCCGTTTTCTGTCAGAAAATAATGATTTTTTGTGGATTTAATAAACCAGCCGTTTTCGGCGATTAAAGCATAAATGTCTTTGACGCCACTTTCCAGAACATTAATAATCTTGTTTAAATGCGTTTTGCCTTCGTCCAGATAGACCGAAACTAATCTTTCCTTGTCTTTTTTCTCACAGAGCTTTTTGATGGTTGTGTTTGAAACAATAGTATCACCGGACAGACATTCCAATTGGAATATGCCCACGGTGTCTCCTTTCTGCAGGAGTTTATAGACTTTTTTGTCGTTCTCGGGAAGATTCTGAATATCAACGTTTATTCCCTGGACGGCGTAAATCCTGGATAGCGTGTCTTCAATAATGGTCAGGTTCTTCAGCCCCAGAAAGTCCATTTTCAATAATCCCAGGTCCTCAATCGAATGCATTTCATACTGGGTGACTATTACCTCGTCATCCTGCGTCGGGTGCTGCAGAGGAACCACTTCGTCCAGGGGCGTGTCGGAAATCACCACGCCGCAGGCATGGGT
>JBDRON010000027.1:0-21016 GCA_043810025.1 Elusimicrobiota bacterium | reverse complement strand
AATTAGAAATATTGTCTAAATCTCCCCTACCCCTCTTTTTAAAAGAGGGAAAAAACATCACAGAACGGAATTCATAGTCCTTTTTTTATGCGCAGTTAATTATCTAACCGTGATCACTTAACAACCTGAGTAGTTACAAAGAGGGAATAAAAATGCCCTTCAAGTGTGTAAAGTCATGAGCGAATCTAATGTCTAATCCTCCGATAGTGATGGGTATTCTCAATGTAACCCCCGATTCTTTTTCTGATGGCGGTCAATTCTTTGCTTCTCTGCAAGCCGTTCAGCGGGCGAGAGAAATGGTAGAAGAAGGGGCGCAAATTATTGATGTCGGCGGCGAATCCTCCCGGCCCGGCGCTCAACCTTTAAATGCTGAAGAAGAAACCAGAAGAGTTATTCCGGTAATCAGGGAATTAAGCAAAAAAATTTCTATCCCCATTTCCATTGACACTTCCAAAACGTCGGTGGCCGAAGAAGCAATCGATTGCGGCGCTTCAATAGTTAATGATATTACGGCCTTGCGCGGTGATCCGCAGATGGCCCGATTAATCAGTCGAAAACAAGTTAAGGTAATTTTAATGCATATGCAGGGTCTTCCCCAGACGATGCAAAAAAATCCAAGCTATCAAAATGTGGTTGCAGAAATTAATGATTTTTTTTCCGAGAGGATGGAATATGCCGGACAGCAGAATGTTTCCCGGGACAAAATTATACTCGATCCTGGTATCGGTTTTGGCAAAACATTAGAGCATAACCTGGAAATCCTCCGGCATTTAGACGCCTTTAAACAAAGCGGTTCCCCTTTATGCCTGGGGGTTTCCCGCAAAGCTTTCATCGGACAAATTTTAGATTTACCGGCGCAGGAAAGGTTGGAAGGTTCGTTAACCGCCGCAGTTTGGGGCGCCCTTTGCGGAGTAGATATTTTAAGGGTGCATGATGTGAAAGCAACGGTCCGAGCATTAAAAGTAATTGGAAGGATTTTAACTGATTCCTAAAAATTTCTTTTTCTTGATTAATCTTCAATATTCTCCTATAATCCTAAAATATGCCGCAGATGATTAAGTTTTTATGGAATTCATACTTAGTGCACATCGTTGATGTGGGGGTAGTTACCTTTATTATTTATCGTCTTTTGCTTTTAGTTAAAGGTACCCGGGCGATGCAGGTTCTTTGGGGAGTAGCGTTTGTGGCGGTGGCCGCAATTTTGGCTACCGGGGTATTTCATTTTCCGACCCTGGGCTGGTTATTGCGTTATTTTTGGGTTGCCGGCGGTATTGCTTTGCTGGTAATCTTTCAGCCGGAAGTACGGTCCGCTCTGGCTAACTTGGGGCGGCCCTGGTTTAACAACCTTGTTTTACCGGAAGAACTTCCTTTTATTGATGAATTAATCGAAGCTGTGGAGGAATGTTCCAGAAAATCGATCGGGGCTCTGATCGTTTTGCAGCAGGAGACCGGATTAAAAAATATTATTGAGACCGGCGTAGTGATTAACGGTGAGATTTCCAAAAAGCTGCTCTTAACCATCTTTTATCCTCGTTCTGCGCTTCACGACGGAGCCGTAATTATTCAAAGTAATCGCTTGTTTGCCGCGCGCTGTCTTTTGCCGTTGACCAACGAACCGGGATTACGGAAAGTTTTGGGAACACGACACCAAGCAGCGGTAGGTGTAACCGAAATTTCCGATGCCTGGGTTATTGTTGTTTCTGAAGAAACCGGCTATGTTTCAGTGGCGAGGAAGGGCGAATTAGAGCAAAACATTACGATAAAAAATCTTCGGCAGCAGTTGATTGAGTTGTATAAAACACAACGAAAAAAAATGAGACTTCTGAATTTTTTGGAGAAGGGATAGTAAGATGATAAATTTAAAAAAATTCTTTTTAATCAAGGAATACTTGAGAGAGCAATTTTATCGGTTTAAAAAAATATGGATCAAAAATTTAGAAATTAAAATTTTAGCCTTTATAATCGCCTTAATGCTTTGGTATTATGTAACGCAATTGGCGAATAAATAATTTAATATTAGGTGTTTCAATGTTTGGCAAAAATCTAATTTCCCCCTTTTAGAAAGGGGGATTGAGGGGGATTTAGAAAATAATTACTAAATCTCCCCTACCCCTCTTTATAAAAGAGGGAATAAAAAAGCTCGCACCTAAAGTGCGCTAATTTCAGATAAAAGACTGATTGTAATTAATTTAATCACTTCTGGTAATGTCAAAAGTTTTATGAAAAAAAATCGTAAATTAGATTGATAAATAGGCGGTTCCCTCCCCCTCGAGGGGGGAGGGTTAGGGTGGGGGTGATTTATGGATGAAATATTACCAAAAGTTTCAGGGAAAATTCTATTCTGGGATAACAAGGTTTTACATAATATTTGACCCCTCACCCCAACCCTCTCCCCCAAGGGGAGAGGGAAATACTTTTGATATTACCTAAACTTCTATAGAGGATGTTTTTATGTTAAAGAAAATTTTTGGGACTGATGGTATTCGCGGGAAGGCTGGGGAGTATCCGCTTACCGAGGAATTAGTTAGAAAATTAGGGTATACCTCGGCAAGACTGCTAAAAAAAACATTTCCCGGTCAGGAAAAAAAGGTCTTTTTGGCCCGGGATACCCGCAGCTCCGGGCAGTGGCTGGTTTCCTGTCTAAGCGAGGGTTTGTTGTCGGCGGGGGTAAATGTGGTGAGTGTGGGGATACTGCCCACCCCGGCTTTAGCCCACTTTGTCCGCCGGGAAAAATGTCTGGCCGGGGTTGTTGTTTCTGCTTCCCATAATCCGGCGGAATACAACGGGATAAAATTTTTCTCGCCGCAAGGGACAAAAATGGCGGACAAATTGGAAACAGAGATAGAGAAGTATTTTTTTTGTTCTCTGAGAAAGACAAAGGTTAAATCCGGCCGGTTTGCAACATACGCGGAGGCCGATGACGAATATCTTTCATTCCTCAAAGGGACCTTGTCTCCGGCGCCGGATTTGCGCGGGTTGAAAGTGGCTTTGGATTGCGCTCAAGGGGCGACTTATAAAGTTGCGCCGAAAATTTTTACCCAATTGGGGGCGGAAGTGCTGGTGATAAATAATCGTCCTGACGGCAGGAATATTAATTCCGGCTGCGGCGCTCTCTATCCACAGCAGGTGGCCGAGCTTGTGGTCCGGGAAAAAGCGGATGTCGGTTTTGCTTTTGATGGTGACGGTGATCGGGTGATCGCTGTTGATGAAAAAGGAAATATCCTGGATGGAGATTTTATTTTGGCCATCGCTTCCGGTTATTTTCAACGGGTGAATAAATTATCGAATAACGGTGTGGTGATCACGGTGATGGCTAATCTGGGTTTGTGCAGGTTTTTAGAGGATCGGGGTATAAAGTATTGGAAGACGGCGGTCGGCGACCGTTATGTGTATGAAGAAATGGTTAAACGGGGCGCGGTTGTTGGCGGGGAACAGTCCGGACATATTATTTTTGGTAATTATTTGCCTACCGGGGACGGCTTACTTACCGCCTTACAGATTATGGCCATCTCCGGAGGGAAGGGAAAACCTTTTTCCAGTTGGTCAAAGTTATTTTCTAAATATCCGCAAATTCTGGTTAATCTGGAATGGAAAAGTAAAAAAGATCCGGCATCCTACCCTTCAATAAAAACGGTGATTCAAAAAAATCAAAAAAAATTGGGGGAGCAGGGCCGGGTCTTCGTCCGGCTTTCCGGAACCGAACCGCTGGTGAGGATAATGTTGGAAGGCGAAAAAAAAGAAGAAATCAAAAACATGGCTAACGAAATCGCCAGGGAAATTGAAAAAGTGACAGAGAGTGAACAGTTGCAAAAAGCAGGGAGATAAAGTATGCCAAAGTTGGGTGTAAATATTGATCATATCGCCACGCTTCGTCAGGCCAGAGGCGGTCTGATACCCGATCCGGTGGAAGCGGCGGTGCTTGTGGAGCTGGCCGGCGCCGATGGAATTGTTGCGCATCTGCGGGAAGATCGGCGGCATATCCAGGATTGCGATGTCTATCTTCTCAGAAAAATCGTTAAAACAAAACTAAATTTGGAGATGGCCGCCAACGAAGAAATAATTAAAATTGCTTTGGATGTTTTACCGGATAGCGTTTGTTTGGTGCCCGAACATCGTCAGGAATTAACTACTGAGGGCGGTTTGGATGTTGCCGGTCAGGAAAAATATTTGCTTGGGGTGGTCGAGCGCCTGAAAGCTAAAGGAATTGTCGTTAGCTTGTTTGTTGATCCTGAGGAGAAGCAGGTTGTTGCCGCGGCCCGGGTCAAAGCGGATGTCGTGGAACTGCACACCGGAAATTTTGCCGAGGCAAAAGATGATGTGAGTTGCAACAGAGAATTGGCAAGGATTAAAACAGCCGGGAAGAAGGCTTTGGAATTGGGGCTTCGCTTAAATGCCGGTCACGGCTTGGATTATCGCAATGCCGGCTTCATTGCCATGATTGAAGGGGTCGAGGAGTTAAATATTGGGTTTTCCATCATCAGCCGGGCCATCTATGTGGGAATTGCTCAAGCCGTCAAGGAAATGCGGAAACTTGTGTGTTCCCCCTTTTGAAAGGGGGATGAAGGGGGATTTTGAAAATTAGAAATATTGTCTAAATCTCCCCTACCCCTCTTTATAAAAGAGGGAGAAAAAATACCCAGCAGATAGGTAAAGTTCCGAGCGAAGCTCGGACTAATTAAAAGAATTATATTTTTGTAATTGCGAAATAATTGGGAGGATAGAATTATGTGCGGGATAGTGGGATATATTGGCGATAAACCGGTGGCGCCGGTGCTGCTGGAGGGATTGAAACGGCTGGAATACCGGGGTTACGATTCCGCCGGGATAGCCTTGCTTTTTCAGGGTAAGCTTAAACTTTTTCGCAGTGTGGGAAAATTAGCTAACCTGGAAAAAAGTTTAAGGCACGAACCTTTGGAAGGGAATATTGGGATTGGGCATACCCGCTGGGCCACCCATGGAAAACCTTCGGAAGAGAACGCTCATCCGCATCTTGATTGCCAAGGCCGGATAGTGCTGGTGCATAACGGCATTATCGAAAACTATCTGGATTTAAAAAAACAATTGACGGCTAAGGGACATGCTTTTCGTTCCGAGACCGATACTGAAGTTTTGGTTCATCTAATTGAGGATTATTTCCACGGTGATCTGCTCTTGGCGACACAGAAGGCGATAAAGAAGGTTACCGGTTCTTACGCTTTGGCGGTAATTTCTTTAGACAACCCAAATTGCCTTGTGGCGGCGCGCAAGGATAGTCCTTTGGTCTTAGGGGTGAAGGGGAAGGAAAGTTTTGTGGCTTCGGATGTTCCGGCTTTGCTGCCGCATACAAAAAAAGTTATTTATTTAGATGACGGAGAGACCGCGCTGTTAAAAAAAGAAGGCCTGGAAGTTTACGCGCCGGATGGCCGAAGGAAAAATAAAAAAGTTGTGACGATAAAGTGGAATGCGCGCCAGGCGGAAAAAGGCGGATTTGAGCATTTTATGTTTAAGGAAATCCATGAACAGCCGGATGTCATTTCCGATACTTTGCGCGGCCGGCTTCCGAATAAAAATCAGTTTTTTTTGACCAATGAGCTGGGTTTTTCCGAGGGAGAATTGAGAAACATCAAGAAAATTTTCATTGTCGCCTGCGGGACTTCCTATCACGCCGGATTGGTCGGAAAATATCTCCTGGAAAAATATTTACAGATTCCCTGTGAAGTGGATACCGCTTCCGAGTTTCGCTACCGGGATCCGCTGCTTGGCAAAAAAGATTTGCTTTTAGGGATCAGCCAGTCCGGAGAAACAGCGGATACGATTGCCGCCTTGCGGGAGGGAAAAAAGAAAGGGGCCAGAACCCTGGCCATCTGCAACGCCATCGGTTCGACGATCGCCCGGGAGTGCGACAGTACGATTTATACCCGCTGCGGACCGGAGATTGGCGTGGCTTCCACCAAAGCTTTTGTCGGACAACTGACGGCTTTCTATCTGCTGATGTTGAACTGGGCAAAATTCCTGGGGAAAATGGATAACCGGGAGTTATATCAAATTGCCGTAGCTCTGCGGCGGATACCGGCGCAGATCCAGCAAATTTTGAAAGAGCAGGAAGAAATTCAGCATATTGCCCGGAAACTTTTTCGCAAAACCAATTTTCTTTATTTGGGGCGGAATCTTAATTATCCGATTGCCATGGAGGGAGCTTTAAAACTTAAGGAAATTTCTTATATTCATGCCGAAGGTTATCCCGCCGGTGAGATGAAACACGGGCCGATCGCCTTAATTGACGGTCAAATGCCGGTGCTGGCGATTGCCACGGAAAGCAGGGTTTATGAAAAAGTTCTTTCCAATATTGAAGAAGCCCAGGCTCGGGGAGCAATAATTTTCGCTTTAGCCACCATCGGTGATCGGCATCTCCGCCAAAAATCCGATTATGTTTTTTACCTGCCGAAGACCTTGGAGATCTTGACCCCGCTGTTAAATGTCGTTCCTCTGCAGTTATTCGCTTACTATGTTGCCGTCTTATGCAAACGCGATGTGGATAAACCGCGCAACCTGGCCAAAAGCGTGACGGTGGAATAGAGATGAGTATCCGGGGAATCGGCGTGGATATTATTGAGGTGCACCGGATTCGCTCGGTTATTCAGAGAAACAAGGCGTTTTTGAAGCGCGTCTTCACCGATAAAGAAATTGCCTATTGCTCCGGCAAGAAAAACAAATGGCAGCATTACGCCGTGCGCTTCGCCGCCAAAGAAGCCGTCTGGAAAGCTTTTGGACAACAAGGGATAGAGTTGAAAAATATCGGGATAAAAAATAAGCTCGACGGCCGCCCTGAGGTGGTTTTAGCCGGCAAATGGAAGAAAGAAGAAAAAAACTTCAAAATAAGTTTATCCCATTGCAAAGAATACGCCGTAGCCCAAGCCATCTGGGAAAAATGAAATAAGTTTTCCCCGCTGGCTCCCCAAAAAACCACTTGACATTTACGCCTTCTTCCTGTATAGTAGTAGTGTAAAGTAAACTTATGTCTATAATGAGAGGTGTTTTATGCACAAGATAATTTCCTTTGCCGCTAAACTGCCCGAAGAGACGGTCCTGGGGGTAAGAAGTTTTTGCAAAGAAAAAGGGTTAAAATTAGGTTCGTTCATCAGCCAGGCGATTAGAGAAAAAATGGAAAGAGAAGAACTGATCGAGGATTCTAACGAGATAACCAGACTGCGTTTTGAAGAGTCTTCCGCCGTCCCCTTAGAAGAATATTTTGCCAAAAGAAATGTATAAAATTTTGCTGATCCCTTCCGGGCAACGAGATTTAGACGACATTAAAGATCCAAAATTGCTTGCCAAAATTAAAACAATATTGCTTTCCTTAAAATCTGCCCCCCGTCCGCCAGGTTCGATTAAACTTCTGGATAAAGATGGCGGTTATCGCATCAGGGTCGGCGATTATCGCTGTTGTTACCGGATTGATGAGTCAAACAAATCAATTTTTATCTACCGGATAAAACACCGAAAAGAAGTCTATCGCTAAAAGAATATTTATTAATTATTAAATGAAAAATCTAATGCCTTTGTGCAACCTCTCCTTATGGGAGAGGCGGGGTGCCCATCCCTAAGGATGGGTGGTAATGTCAAAAGTTTTATGAAAGAAAATTTAAAAAGTAATTGAAAAATTATGACGATTTTTTAATAAAATGGAATGTAAACGTCGTGGTTTAAAATGGGATAATTGATGGGCTGGATTTCCCCCTTTTTAAAGGGGGATGAAGGGGGATTTTACGACGATACAAATCCACCCTAACCCTCCTTTGCTAAAGGATGGAATCATACAGAAAACCATGTTTTAGGTGATGTTACTTTTGACATTACCGGATGGGTCGCGAGGGGTCAATTTATGGAAAAATATCTCACTAAATCCGCAGATGTAAAAAAACTCTTCAGCCCCCGTCCGGCAGATTCCCATAAATACGATTACGGCCATGTCCTAATCGTCGCCGGCTCGCTGGGAATGACCGGAGCGGCAGTTCTTACCGCTCAAGCCGCCCTGCGCAGCGGCGCCGGCTTGGTGACCGTGGCCGTGCCCAAAAGCCTGTTGCCCATTGTCGCCGCGCAGAGCCGGGAAGTAATGACCCTCCCTTTGCCGGAAACCAAAGAAACTACCTTGTCTTTGGCTGCGGCCGAAATAATCATCCAATTCATCCAAAAACGAAAAGTCTCCGTTCTGGCCATCGGCCCGGGACTTTCCACACACCCTAAAACCAGTAAACTGGTCAAAAAAATCTTAAACACCATCTCTTTGCCTTGCGTTCTCGATGCCGACGGCCTCGGCGCTTTCACCGCTTCCCGAGCGGATTTGAAAAAAGTCAAAGCCCGCCTGATCCTCACCCCGCACGCCGGCGAACTAGCCCGCCTGCTGGGCGTCGCGACAGATAAAATCCGCCAGGAACGAGAAAAATTTGCTCTAAATTTTGCCAAAGAATACCAATTAATTTGCCTGCTAAAAGGCCATCAGTCCCTGATCACCGACGGAACAAAAATATATCTCAACCCCACCGGCAACCCCGGCCTCGCCACCGCCGGCAGCGGCGACGTCCTAACCGGCATAATCGCCGCTTTTCTAGGCCAGGGCATGGATTTATTTCCCGCCACCTATGCCGCCGCCTATCTACACGGCCTAGCCGGCGACCTCTCCCGCGACGAAAAAACCGAACTGGGCATAATCGCCGGCGATATTATTGACAATATCCCAAAAGCCTTAAAGAAAGTGCTATAAACAATCAATAGCCTATGTTCCTGTATAAGAAATTAAGTTTTAGCTGAGTTGTAGGGAACGCATATATGCGTTCCTTACCATAATTTACCGTATCGGAAATCGGAAGTTTGGTTTGTGTAGAGAACGGTCGCGACCGTTCCGAACATTTAACGCATTAGAAAATAATGTTATCAAAATCTCCCCAGTATGTAAGTTGTAGGGAACGCACATATGCGTTCCTTACCTAATTTGTTCACTGTCTAATCTATTATTCCATAAAAATGAGAAAAAATATCATAAATAACTTGACAAACAGGAATTCATAGGTTATAATACCAATAAAGTGAGATTTAATCTCAAAATTTAGGAGTGAATAGATAATGCTTATTCAATTTACAGTGGGTAATTTTTTATCATTCAAAGAGAAAGTTACATTGAGCATGGTAAAATCTGCTCTGCATGAATTGCCAGAAAATGTAATTAAGATAGATGATGATTTTGAATTGTTAAAAAGCGCAGTGATTTATGGCGCCAATGCGAGCGGAAAAAGCAATCTAATAAAGGCGTTGGCTTTTATGAAGCTTTTTACCGTTAGTTCATTTAAATTACAAATAGACGAAGAACTGGGAATATATAGTTTTCTTTTAAATGAGGAGACAAAAGACGGACCGTCTTTTTTTGAAATTGTTTTTATTATTGATAGTGTTACTTATCGATATGGCTTTGAAGCTGATAAGAAAAAAGTGAAGAAAGAATGGCTTTATTATACACCAAAAACAAAGGAAGAAAAATTGTTTGATCGGGAAGGTTCAGTGTTCAATATTTCCCCAGAATTCCTTGAGGGATTCGCTCTGGAGAATAAAACTAGAGAAAATTGTCTTTTTTTGACTGTTGTTTCTCAATTTAACGGAGAAATATCTGCAAAAATTATAAAATGGTTCAATAAACTTCGCGTTATTACGTCGAGAGATTATCAGACATTTTTATTTCGCACTCTTACTAGATTTGAACAAGAACCAAATCTTAAAGAAAATATTATCAAATTTATCTCTGTAGCTGATAATGGCGTCGAGGATTTTGAAATAGAATCGATCAACACTCCAATAGACCAAGTGAATAAGAATATGTTAGGAGAAAAAAAAGATTTAAAAATAAAAGTGGTAAAATTTATACACAGAGTATTTAACATAAATAAACAAGTTGTTGGAAAAAAAGACTTGCTCATAGATTATTTTGAATCAGAGGGTACGAAGAAGATGTTTGCCCTTTCAGTGCCTGTGGTAGATGCTCTTAGAAACAGCGAAATCATAGTTGTAGATGAGCTTGAAAACCATCTTCACCCTCTATTACTCAAGCATATTATTAAGTTATTTAATTCATCTTCAAACAAAAATAATGCCCAGCTTATTTTTACTACTCACAACTTAACTTGTATGAGTCATGAATGCTTTCGCAGAGATCAAATATGGTTCACGGAAAAGAATAGTTTTGGCGAGTCGAGTTTATTTCCATTAGCAGATTATAAAATTGAGAAGAAAAAAATAAGAAGCGATGCAACTTATAGTAAGGATTACTTACTGGGGAAATACGGCGCAGTCCCCTTTATTGACGATATAGATTTGTCTTTCAAGGAAAAAGATAATGAGCCGTCAAAGTAATCCGTATAGGAGACAGATTGGTCAGCGATCGGAAAGAAAAGTATTAATTGTATGTGAAGGAGAAAAAACAGAACCTAACTACTTCAAAGCTTTTCAGACAAACGAAGAATTGATCAGAGTAGAGATCCTTGGTTTAGGAATGAATACGGATTCCCTGGTTGAATATGCGATTGGTTTGAAGAGAGAGGCCGAAGCAAAAAAAGAACCGTATTCAGTGGTTTGGTGCGTTTTTGACCGGGATTCATTTCAACCGAATCAGTTTAACAGGGCAATTCAACTGGCAAGAAGTAAGCAGATAAAAACAGCTTATTCAAATGAAGCTTTTGAAATATGGTACATCTTGCACTTTGAGTATCATCAAACAAGAAGCAGTAGAAATATGTATGAGGGTAAGCTAACCAAATTACTGGGAAGTAAATATGAGAAAAAAAATCCTAATATGTATGCGAAATTGAAAGACAAGCAATCAGATGCAATAAGAAATGCCAAACAGCTTTTAGCAAACTATCCAAATCATAATCCTGAATCTGACAACCCCTGTACTACGGTGCATATATTAGTTAAATTTCTTAATGATTATATTGAGGATTAAAAAGATATGGCAAAAGAAGCTCAAGCAAGAATAAAAATAAATAAGCGTCTTGAAGAATCAGGATGGCGTTTTGGATCCGACAAGAACGGCCCGGCCAATATTCGGCTTGAGGCTGGAGTGAAATTTTCTGAATTAGGCGATGACTTTGAGAATGCGGAAACGCATGACAACCGTCGAGGCGCGATCGATTTTCTTCTGCTTGATAAAGACGGCCGTGCGCTTGTTGTTGTCGAGGCGAAGAAAGAATCCATTGATCCCCTATCCGCCAAAGGGCAGGCCAGAAATTATGCGCGAAATATAAATGCCCGCTTCGTCATTCTTTCCAACGGAAATATCCATTATTTTTGGGATACTAAACATGGTAATCCTGAAACCATTTCGCGGTTTCCAACGCAAGAATCCATCACGCAATATAAGGCCTATACACCCAACCCCAATGAACTTGCGGATACCCTGGTGGAAGAAAATTATATTATAGAATCACAAATGCCGGGTTTCGCCCGGGATCCGGCTTTTCAAGATGATGCCCAGCGGCCCGCATTTCTTCGCAATAATAATCTAAAACAAATGCGCCCGTATCAGGTGCAGGCAATCAAGAGCCTGCAGACCGCCGCTCGGGATGGTAAAACCCGCTTTCTTTTCGAAATGGCAACCGGAACAGGAAAAACTCTCATTTCTGCGGCTGTCATTAAACTTTTTCTTAAGTCCGGCAACGCTCGGCGTGTCCTGTTTTTAGTCGATCGCCTTGAATTAGAAGTGCAAGCTCATAAAGCCTTCCGGGCTTATCTCGGGCAGGATTTTACTGCAATGATTTACAAGGATAACCGCGATTCATGGAGCAATGCTAAAATTGTTGTTTCCACCATTCAGACTTTTCTTGCGGGAGACCGCTATAAGAAAGAATTTTCACCGACTGATTTTGAATTTATTATTTCTGATGAAGCGCATCGCTCTATCGGAGGCAATAGCCGCGCCGTGTTTGAATATTTTGTTGGCTATAAACTGGGGCTTACGGCTACGCCCAAAGACTATCTAAAAGGTTTCGACGCGGAAGGCGCAGACATCCAACGCGAGTTTGAGCGCCGCCAGCTTCTGGATACCTATAAAACATTCGGTTGCGCTTCCGGTGAGCCGACCTTTCGATTTTCCTTATTGGATGGTGTCCCTGAATATCTGGTCAATCCGGTTATTGTAGACGCGCGCACTGAAATCACGACACAGCTTCTCTCGGATGATGGTTATGCGGCGCATGCTATTACGGAAGAAGGCGTATCAGTGGAGCAGGTTTACAACGAACGCCACTATGAGCGGAAGTTCTTTAACGAAGAAACAAATATTGCAATGTGCAAAGCGTTTATCGATAACGGATTGTTTGACCCGCTAGCTAAAGAGTGCGGCGTCCAGCTTTTTGGAAAGTCGCTGGTCTTTTGCGTGTCGCAAGGCCATGCCGCGCGAATTACCAATATCTTAAATAAATTTGCTTTGGAGAAATGGCCAGCCCAATACGATGAATCCGATTTTGCCATGCAGGTTACATCACTGGTGCCGGGCGCTCAACAAATGACAATTAATTTTGCCAATAACCTTCTTGGCGGCAAGGTACAGCTCCCAGAAGGCTATGATTCCAGCAAGACGCGTGTTTGTGTGACCGTTGGGATGATGACGACCGGCTATGATTGTCAGGATATATTAAATCTTGCTTTGATGCGCCCGGTTTTCAGCCCTTCTGAATTTGTGCAGATAAAAGGCCGGGGAACCCGTAAATATCTTTTTGAGTATAGAGACTATTCGAGAAATGAGACCCGCGCCAAGTCTAAAGAGCGGTTCAAATTCTTCGATTTTTTTGCAACCTGTGAGTACTTCGAAAAAGAATTCCAGTATGATGAAAAAATCGTGCTTCCCCAGATAAAAAAAACTCCTAAAATCACAACTGAGACAGGGGTGGGTCAAGGCGCAGAAACCGAATATATAGATGAGCAGGGAAATAAAATATTTAAGGGAATGATTGATTTGGCTTCCCCGGATGCTCTGGAAACCATCGCTGAAACCACGGTTGGGGTGGAAGGGATGCGCATTGACCGCGAAGGATTTAAAAGCGCGGTGGATGAAGATGTGCTAGGGAATGTCACGCTTAAAAATCTCTGGGAAAACGGCGATGTTGCCGGCGCGGAAGAATACACCAAGAAACATGTCTTTGAAAAACCCAAGTATTTCCTCAATCTGGAGAAAATCCGTCAGGTCTTTCATATAGATCGCCGGATCTCTATTCGAGAGTTTCTTTTAGTCGCCTTTGGCCAGAAAGACGGCTTTGAAATGAAAGATGATCTTCTGGAATCCGAGTGGCTCAAATTCCAGGCCGTCTACCCGGTGGGTCAGGAGCGCTACGCGGCAGTCAAAAGTTTCTTTAAGGCGTATATCGTGGATGAAGAAGTCCGGGAAATTGTGAAGAACAATACGCCCGCGCAGTTCAATTTCTGCCCGTCTTTCGGCTTTGATGAATACCAAAAACTAAACGGGTTCAAAACAATCGTTCCGACTTATATCAAAGACTATGTGTCCTTGAACACTTTTATGACTTAAAGGGGAAAGATGCTTACGCAAGAAACCAAGCGCCATATTGATGCCGCCCGCCAAGTGCTGGTGGGTGTGGTTCCAAATCCTTCTTCGCAGATAGACCAGATCACTAACGCCCTGATTTATAAATTTATGGATGACATGGATCAGTCCGCGATCAAGGCTGGCGGTGAACCGTCCTTCTTTGTGGGTAATCTCGAACGCTATGCCTGGACGCGCCTGATGGATTCCCGCTTGGGCAATCAAGAGCGGATGAATCTTTACTCCGAAGCGCTGATTAAATTTTCCGAAGCCAAACAATTCCCGGAACTCTTTCGCGGTATTTTTAAATCCGCCTTTTTGCCCTACCGTTCCCCGGAAGTGCTCGGACTTTTCTTAAAGGAAATAGAATATTTCGATTACTCTCACTCGGAAGAACTGGGCAATGCCTATGAATACCTGCTCTCCATTATGGGCAGTCAAGGCGACGCCGGGCAATTTCGCACGCCCCGGCACATCATTGATTTTATCGTTGCCGCGGTAAATCCAACTAAAGATGATAAGGTTCTGGATCCCGCCTGCGGTACCGCCGGATTCTTGGTGAGCGCCTACCGGCATATTTTAGAACAGCATGACGGCAAGAATCCCGACGGTTACAAGAACAAGGAAAAACCGCTTACCCCAGACCAACACCGCGCGCTGATGAATAACTTTGAAGGCTATGATGTGGACCCGGGCATGGTGCGCATTTCGCAGGTCAATATGTATCTGCATCATTTCCGGAACCCCAAAATATACAACTACAACACCCTTTCGCAGGAAGAGCGCTGGGCGGACAAATTTGATGTCATCCTCGCCAATCCACCATTTATGTCCCCGAAAGGCGGCGTCAGCACACACAACAAATTCAGCGTGCCCTCCACTCGCTCCGAAGTTCTTTTCGTCGACTACATTATGAACCACCTCCGCCCCAAAGGCCGCGCTGGGATCATTGTTCCGGAGGGAATTATCTTTCAGTCCGGCAACGCGCATAAACAGCTTCGGAAGAATTTAGTTGAGGACGGCCTTTACGCTGTGGTAAGTCTGCCTTCCGGCGTCTTCCAGCCATACAGCGGAGTTAAAACAAGCATTCTTCTATTTAACAACGAACTTGCTAAACGAAGCGCTGAACTTCTTTTTATAAAGATTGAAAACGACGGTTTTGATTTGGGCGCAACCAAGCGTCCGATCAACAAAAACGATTTGCCGCAAGCGGTGGAGATAATTAACGTGTGGAAAGATGGCAAGAAACTAGAAAACAACCTGGCGATGTATGTTGAAAAAACTAAAATTGCCGAAAACGGTGACTATAACCTTTCTGGCGATCGTTATCGCGTGGCGACGGATTATTCAAATGCCAAATGGCCAATGGTTGAGTTGGGGGAAGTGTGCGATGTTAGAGACGGTACGCATGATAGTCCAAAACAAGTTCAGGAAGGCTATCCGCTTATCACTTCAAAGAATATTAAAGACGGAGAATTAGACTTTTCAAATGTAAGTTATATTTCCGAAGAAGATTTTAAGAAAATATCACAACGATCATATGTTGATGTTGGAGATATAATAATGCCGATGATTGGAACGATTGGTGGTGCTTGTTTAATCAAGTCAAAAGAAAAAGAATTTGCAATTAAAAATGTTGCACTTTTTAAGAAATCTAAACAAATTGTACCCGAATACCTGTTAAATATTTTAGATTCTGATTTAGTTGCGTCAATGTTTGAAAATCAGGCTGCAGGTGCTACACAAAAGTTTGTTTCACTTGGAGTTTTACGAGGTTTGAAACTTCCTCTCCCACCGCTTGAAATCCAACAACAGATTGTGGCGGAGCTGGATTGGTATCGAAACATTATTACTGGTGCCCGCCAAATAGTCGAAAATTGGAAGCCCAAGATCGATATTGAGCCGGAGTGGGAGAAGGTGAAGTTGCCAGCTATTTCTGAAAATAATGATAACAAGAGAAAACCAGTAACAAAGTCAGATCGTTCAAGTGGACAATGCCCATATTACGGAGCTTCGGGTGTTGTTGATTATGTCGAAGATTATATTTTTGACGGTGATTATCTTTTGATCTCCGAAGATGGTGCTAATTTATTAGCAAGAAGTACGCCTATTGCATTTTCAATTTCTGGCAAATCTTGGGTAAATAATCATGCTCATATTTTAAAATTCAAAAACAGCAATACGCAGAAATTTGTCGAGATATACATCAATCAAATTGATATAAGTAATTTTGTAACCGGTATGGCACAGCCAAAGCTCAATCAGCAAGCGCTGAATACTATTGAAATTCCTCTCCCGCCTCTCGAAATCCAAAAACAAATCGTAGAAAATATCGAGACCGAGCGCGCGCTGGTGGAATCCGCCAAGAAATTAATCGAGATTTACGAACAGAAAACTAAAGATGTTCTTTCTAAATTGTGGGCTGAATAGGTATGAATGAAGACGCTCAAGAAATATTTAACTATTTGCCGATCAACAGAAGTAAGCCAGAGGCTGAATATATAGACCATCTTTGGAGCGCTTTTGTTGCCCTTGACAATACGGATAACAGCGCGCGGCCGTTTATTATGATGCCTTTTCATCTGCTGTTTATGCTTGCGATTCAATTTAAAGGCATAAGAATTGCGAAGATATTTCCAGAAGCAATGGATTTATTCTTCGCTAGTGTTAGTGGTAGAGACAAGAATAAATTGTTGAGTTCCCGAAGATCAGTCTTTGACCTTGCTCTTGTAAAGGAAAGAACATTTCCAGAATTATTTCGTCTTGTGGGGTTTGATGAGCAAAACATACAGAGAATAAAAAATCTGATTGATTACAGAAATGACACTATAGCTCACGCGAAAGGCGGCGGAGGAGAGCCAGACCCTGATGGGAAAATTGAGCAGTACCTTGATGCATTGCGAACTTTACAGCCTTATTTGGTGCTACACAATGACCGGATTACCAACCAATGGCTGAGCGAAATAAGCGATGAGGATGATTTAAGCGGGTATAAGGATGTGCGTTTGCCGGATAGTCAACTATGTCCGGCAGATTTCAAGTCAGGTATGCTTGCAGTATTTAACTTTGACGATGATACACCATTTGAGGAATGGCAATCCGCTGTTTCGAAAGTGCTTGCATCAGACTCACGGTCTGGTCTGCTTTGGCTACAGCACATAGCGAGGACGCATCCAGATAGCGGCTGGCGTTTCAAGGTGATCCAGATGCTGGACGAAGCTGGCAAGCTCGATGTGGATTTCAAGGCGGCATTATTGCAGAACGAAAAAAATCCGGAAACAATAGAGCTATTAAGAGACCTAGGAATAAACTAATTTATTATATATCTTGAGGACGAAGAAACTATGGAAAGGATGATAAATAAATGACTATGACAATGTATCCAAAAGGTTCAGAATGGAGGAAGTGGGATTTGCATATCCACAGCCCTTTAACTATTTTAAATAATCAATATCCAAAGTTGCTTGACGGAAGTCCAAACTGGGAGGATTTCTTATCGAAACTCGAGTCGTTAGACATGGCTGTTATAGGAATAACGGATTATTTTACCATCGATGGGTACAAGAAAATTAAAGAATTCAAACAGCAGGGTAGACTTAAAAATATTCATGCGATTCTACCCAATATTGAATTTAGATTAAACAATGTCATTTCAAGCAAGAAAGACGGTCAACAACCCAGAAGGCTGAATTTTCACGTCATTTTCTCTGACGAAGTTAGCGAGAATGATATCGAAGAACATTTTTTGCACGATTTGCATTTTTTCAATGAAGGCAATCCTCAAGACAAGGATGATACTCGAAAACTTAAACGTTCGAATATCGAGGAACTTGGCAAAAAATTGATAGGACAGCATAAAAAGTTTAAAGATAGTGGTTTCAGTGCCCTTAAAGTTGGAGCCACGCAGACGGTTGTTAACCATGAAGATATCACTAATTTGCTTAGCGAAAGCAATCGTTTTAAGGGTAAATATATAGTTGTTTTCCCTGAAGAAATTTCTAATCTTATAGATTGGGATGGTCAGGATCATCATGCAAGGAAAGGATTGTTACAGAAATCCGATATGGTTTTTTCTTCTAATGCAAAGACAAGGACTTGGTGTCTCGGACAAGATCCGTATATGGAAGGTTTTGAAAAGTATATTGAGGAATTTAAAACTTGCAAGCCATGTATTCACGGTTCTGATGCGCATGAAATTGATGAGATTGGTCTTCCGTGTGCGTTGAGAAGAGCGGAAGGCCACAGGTGTAATGTGGGAGGTAAAAATTGTGAATTGAGATATTGCTGGATTAAAGCTGATCCAACTTTTGAAGGCTTGAAGCAATTATTATATGAACCTTCTGATCGTGTTGTAATCCAGCGGGATGATCCAACGCCAATCAAGAGTAACTATACGCTCGCAAAATTTAAGATTGGTCAGGCGACAATTAATGAAGAATTATCAATTCAGAGTACTGAAATAGAACTAAATTCCGGGCTAGTTGCTGTTACTGGCGGGAAAGGTAGTGGTAAAACTGCTTTTGTGGATCTTATTGCAAATTGCTATATAGACCGATGCAATACAAAAGACCGCAACTCTTTTGTTAGGCGTATTGCAGACCAGAAGCCTGTTATTGAAACTGCTGTGACCTTCAAGGATAAGAATGTTTTTACTAAAGATTTTAAAGATGTCTCATATTTTGAGGACAGCGAGATCATTTATATTGCGCAGGGTGAACTTGAGGATTATATCGGTGACAATTCCGATCTTGATGACTATGTAAAGAAATTGATATTTGAAAGTCCTCAGATTAAAGACAGTGTTAAGAATTATGAGTTTGATGAACTGATCAATAAGGTTGAAGAAGCTCAGGAAAAGATTGATAAGAAAAATGGCGAAATCGATAGCTTAGAAAAACAGACAAGCAAGGAAGAACTTCAGGCTATCAATTTAGCAGGAAAACAAAAAGACGCTGAATTAAAAGATGTTGAAAAACATATTCAAGAACTAGAGAAAGCTCAAAGTAAAGAAAAAATAAAAATTGCTCAATATAAGCAGACAAAAATCGCGGAATTTAAGTCAAGAAAGGACGATTTAACTAATCTCAAGGAACTTCTTATTAGAGCGATTAATTTCGCTGAAAATTATATAGCCGGATTTAATAATGTTATTCTTTCCATTAATGCTCTTCTAGAGAAACTTAATATTTCTAAAAATTATGTTCTCATCTCCTATAACCAAAAAGCTGATCTCGAAGCACAGTTGGTTGATGTCAAAAGCAAAATCACTCAAATTGTTAAAGAAATTGAAGCCGCTCAAAAAGAGCTTGAAACTTTTGAAACTGGTGTGAAGGATCATGCAAAGATTCTCGAGAAGAAAAGAGAGATTGAAGGAGCTATTGGGAACGTAAAAATTAAAAAGCAAAAGTTTGTTGAAAATGAAAAGTCTTTGAATCAAGCTGTTCAGTATCGTAAGAGTTTATTTAAAACGCTGATCGAGACGATTCTACTTCAAAAGAAGAAATACGAAGAGATTATTGAAGCGTTTTCATCGCAAAAAGCTGAAGTGCTTTCTGACCTTAATTTTGGCGCTAAAATTAATTTTAATTTAACCAAATTTATTCAAACGGCTGAAGACGTGCTGGATAATAGGAAGGTGTACGTAGACCATAAAGAAGATCATTCTATATTTGCCTCTTTACTCCCTATTATAGAATCGGTAGTGAATGGGGACAGTAGCTTTATTGACCGTTTTGTTGAAGAAATCGAGAAAATTAATAATGACCACAAGAACAAGCTTAAAACTAATCAGGCGATCTCGGTTAGTGATTTTTACCGATTCCTCTATGGTAATTATTTGAATGTAATTCCAACCGTCAAATATAAAAATACGCAGATATCTAAATTGTCTCTTGGTCAAAAAGCCACCGTTTTGATTAAAATTTATTTAGCACAGGGGGATAAGCCAATCATTATTGATTCTCATGATGATCATCTTGACAATGAATTTATAATGGATGAATTGGTTAAAGCAATTAGACAGGCAAAAAATTATCGCCAGGTTATATTGGCATCTAATAATGGCAATGTGGTTATTAACAGCGATGCTGAACAAGTTATTATTGCCAACAGAAATGACGGATTAATTTCTTATGTTTCGGGGGCAATCGAGAATTCTGTTATTCGCGATCGTGCTGTTAAAGTGCTAGAGGGTGGTGCGCTCGCTTTTCGTCAACGCCAGCAAAAATACCGATTAAACGGTTAGTCTAATATCCGGTGATCAGCGACAATTATAATTCCCGAAAATTAATCAGGGAGAGATATGGAAAATCTGAAAGAATCTTCTGAAGTAATTTTTTTTCTTGGGGCAGGTGCATCAGTGGGCGCAGGTGTTCCGGACACGATTAATTTTGTGAAAGAATTCCTGCAAACTAATTATAATAAAGATAAAAATAATCTTGTAAATGAAATTGTTAAAGTTTTAAAAGAATGGAAGGGGCAGGATATAGATGTTGAATTGCTTTTAGAAGTATTAACTAAGTTGGCCAAAAGACAGGAAGATCCCTTGTTGAAATTTTATAATAATGAAATGACTTTCCTTGGTGGTGGTTATGAAAAAGTAGAACCAGTTACTGAGGATTTAAAAAGTTTTATTAAGCAAAAGGGAATTGTAAAATCAGATAAAATTAAGTATTTTGAACCCCTTTTAGGTTTTATTGAAGAATATCGTCCTTTGGATATTATTTCGGTAAATTATGACATTACCATAGAACAGTTTTGTAATACATATAAAAAAAATTATCAAGATGGTTTTGATGTCCATTGGAATCCCAATGTTTTTAAAACAGAAACCGATATTAGACTTTACAAGCCTCACGGTTCAATAATGTGGTATAGAAGCGATAGAGGGGGCTATATAAAATTACCTGTAATGACGGAAACTAACAGTATTGAACTTATCACTGGAGAAAAAGCAGAAAATTTAATGCTTTACCCGATGCAGAAATCGGACTACGCCGAGCCGCTCTTAGAACTATTGGTTGAGATTAAACACAAACTTGAAGCACAAAGTTGTAAATATTTAATAGTTGCCGGCTATTCATTTCGTGACGATTATATTCGAAGAATTTTTTGGGATGTAGCAAAAAATAATCACAATTTAAGACTAATTATAGTAGATCCAAAAGCTTACCAAATTTACATTGAGAAACTAAAATATTATTCTACTGATGAAAAAATCCCATCCTCACTTAACGGTCGTGTTGTTTGCTTGCCATATAAATTCGAAGATGTATTACCGTATCTTAAAGATTATTATTTGAAAAATCTTCGGGAAGGTCTGGTAAGATCGGCTAAATACCATCTGATTGAATTGAAAGGTAATAAACAAAATTGGTTTCCTTGTCTTTGGCCCTTTTTAGATGCTGAGTATATTGATAAGATAGAAGAGACTATAAATCTAAAAAATATTAA
>JBDRON010000026.1:0-3878 GCA_043810025.1 Elusimicrobiota bacterium | reverse complement strand
AGCATTGCAAGTATGAACTGTTGTATACCTGAGTGGTTACGGCGAGATTTAAAATCGCTTGACGAATAGGAGGCTTTCGGCTATACTTAAATTATAAAATTTAAAAATTTGTAAGGGGGGTGGCTGATGTCCGAACAAGAGGTATTGGTGGAAGGTGAAAAACATGTTTTTAAAAGAAAAATAATTATTATTAAGCGAGCCCTGCAGTTTAAGTATATGGGGCTGATTTTTGTTTCCATGCTCTTAATTGCTTTTGTGGCCACTTGGGATATTTATTACAGCGTCGGAAAAATTTTGACGGAATTTGAACCGGCCGCCATACCGATATTCATGAAAATTAACGGTTTGATGGTTTTAAAGCTTCTGCTTCTGGTAGTTATTTGTTTGGTAATTTCTTTGTTTATCTCGCATAAATTTGCCGGACCGGTATTCCATTTAGAGAAATTAGTTACCCTGATTAGTCAAGGCGACCTTACCTGCCGGGCGCATTTCCGGCGCGGTGACGAGTTGACGGAATTGGGAAAAGTGTTCAACGAAATGATGGATTATCTGCAAAATAAAGTTGGCCGCAATAAAACCTTGGCCGCAAAAATTGCCAGCCGCCTGGAAGAAATTGCCGCAAAGATTAATTCCAAAGAGATAGCTGCGGATCAAATAAAAAACATTGCCCAGGATTTAGAAACTCTCCGCAACGAAGTGTTAGAGATTGGTTCAGAATTTAAAGTCTAATCGGCCGAAGGGCTTTCAGGCTCGCTTTTTCCCGCCCTTAATCGTTTTTACCTGCATCTATGTTTTAGCTGTTTTTCTTGCCGCTAAATCCGGATGGTTTTCCCGTATCCCTCCTGACGAAATTAGTCACTGGGCCGGTGACCGGCCGGCCAGCATCCAGGGTGAGATCGTTTCTCTTCCTCAAATTTATCCGGAAAAAATTTGTTTTTTTCTCTCCGCCGAAAAAATATCGGCAAATAAAATATCCGGGAAAGTCTGGGTTGTTTATCCTTCTCTCCGGAGAGATCTTGATCGGTTAATGATCGGTGATTTAGTTGAGGTTAAAGGCCGGTTAGTAAAAATTTCTCCCCCAGCCAACCCCGGCAGTTTTAATTATCAAGCCTATTTAAATTCTCAAGGCGCCTATTCCTCCTTACAAGCCGGTTCAGTAGAAAAGTTCGGCTGGAAAAAAAATCGTTTTTTCTGGCGCTGGGCTTCCGCGGCCCAAAAAAATCTGGGCCGCATTTTTGAAAAATATTTGCCTCCTCAAGAAGCCTCCGTGCTAAAAATGATGATTCTTGGGGATAAAACTCAATTAACCGAGGAGTTAAAAAAAATATTTGTTGATTCCGGCACCATCCATGTTTTGATCGTTTCCGGCATGAATGTCGCCTATTTGCTGCTGATTTTTTACTGGCTGTTTCGGTTGCTGCGCTTATCCAAGAAAATATTTTTTTTTGCTCTGCTGCCGCTATTGTTTTTTTATACTTTAATCTGCGGGGCCAACCCTCCGGTTGTTCGCGCTTCCCTGATGGCCGGGGCCGGTTTTTGCTGCTATTATTTAGAACGGGAGAAAAACATTTACCTTTGTCTGGCGATCGCCGCCTTAGCCATCTTAATTATCCAGCCGAAAGAATTGTTAAATATCAGTTTCCAGCTTTCTTTTTTCTCTGTCTTCGGGCTGATTTATCTAACACCCTTTCTGGAAAAGATTTTACCTTTTGGCTGGAAACCGATCCGTCAACTGGCTGCGGCCACTTTTGCCGCCCAGATAATCTGCCTGCCTTTATTGGTTTTCTATTTTAACCGGATTTCTTTGGCGGGATTTTTATCGAATTTAATTATCGTTCCCTGGGCCGGGCTGGTTTTTGCCGCGGGTTTGGGGTTGGTTTTTCTGAGTCTTATTTCTTCCTCGTTAGCCGGCGCTTTTTCGATCATTGTTTACCGGATTATCCATTGGTTCAACGGTACTGTAAGTTTTTTTGCCTGCCTGCCTTTTGCCACAGTCCATTGGGCTTCGCCTTCGCTGTTTGTTCTTGTAGGAATCTATTTTTTTATTTTTCTTATACCCAAAGCCAAAGAATTTTTATATCGCAAAGTTTTATATCTCGGGATTATGCTTTGGGGGACGGTTTATCTGGCTGCAGGTCTATTTGCTGCCGGCGGCCGGTTAAAAATAGTTTGTTTTGATGCCGGGAAAAACAGCGCGCTCTATTTAAAATTACCGGCCGGAGAAAGGATGTTGATTGATGGCGGCGGAGAAAAATTTGGCGAGAAGGTTTTAACCAATTTTTTGTTCCAGGAAGGGGTATCCCAATTGGATTATTTGGTTTTGACTCATCCGCATTACGATCAATACCGCGGGTTTTTACCGGTAATCAATAATTTTTCCGTCCGCCAAGCCCTCTTTTCCCCGCAAGTGGCCGCTGAAGAGGATTATCTGCAATTTTCCCGGCGGCTTAAGGAAAAGAAGATACCGGTTAGGCAGTTATGGGCCGGTGAAGAAATAGTGGTTGGGGAGGTAAAATTAAAAATTGTCAATCCGGAATATTTAAGCGGCAATCCCGATGAAGACAGTTTGGCGATTTTGCTGGGTTACCGGAAATTTTCTATTTTGTTGACTGGCGGCTTAGGGGTTAAGGAGATTAATCGGCTGAATAAAAAATTATCCGGTGTTGTCGGATTACAGCTGGGGAGCTTAGCGGATAATCGCGATTTAGTCTGGCCAGCCGGGCTGGAATTTGCTATAATGCCGTTTAAATATCTTTCCGAACACGGGGAAACTGATCAAAGCAAAATCCAGCCGGAAAAAATCTGGGCTACGGCTGCTTTCGGGGCGGTGACTATTCTAACCGACGGCCGGGATTGGCCAATCAAGGGGTATAAGCATGATTAAGTTAATTGGGATTCAGTATAATACGGCGAAAGCGCAAGGGAAACAATCGGCTGAAGATATGGCTAAATGGTTAAGCCAAAAGAAAATTGCTTTCCTGGTTAATGAAACTGACCCGGCTAAACTGAAAAAAGCCGATTTTATTGTTGCTTTAGGCGGTGACGGCACTATTTTGAGAGAGGCCCGACGGGTTGCTCCGCTGGGAGTGCCGATTTTGGGGGTAAATGTCGGTAATTTGGGGTTTTTGACCGGTCTGGATTTCGTCGATTTAAGCGAGGCGCTGGAAAAAATTTTTAAAAAAAAGTATCGGCTGGAAGAGCGGGCGATGTTGGAAATTGATGTTTTTCACCGGGACAAAAAACTAAAAAATTTTCTTGCCCTCAACGATCTGGTGATCCATAATGGTTCAAATGCCCGGGTGATCAACCTGGATTTGGAGGTTGGCCGGCAGTTGGTGACTACTTATCGCGGTGACGGGCTGATTATCTCCACCCCCACCGGTTCCACCGCTTATGCTTTGGCGGCCGGCGGACCAATCGTTTATCCTTCATTGCCGGTGACGATTATTGTCCCAATTTGCCCGCACAGTTTATCCCAGCGGCCTCTGCTTATTTCCGATCAGGAAGAAATCGGCGTGCTGATCAAATCGGATAACCAGGATTTTATCCTTTGCGCCGACGGGCAGGAAAAAATGCCGCTGGAAAAAGATTACCGGGTAATCATCCGCAAGGCAAAACACAGTCTGCGCTTAATTATCACTTCCGAAAAAAATTATTTTGAGGTCTTAAGAGATAAATTGAAATGGGGAGAAGGATAAGAGCGTAAAGCGCAAAGCGAAAAACGCAAAGTTTTAAAACTTTGTAACTACTCAGGTTGTTAAGTGATCACGGTTAGATAATTAACTGCGCATAAAAAAAGGACTATGAATTCCGTTCTGTGATGTTTTTTCCCTCTTTTAAAAAGAGGGGTAGGGGAGATTTAGACAATATTTCTAATT
>JBDRON010000025.1:0-14752 GCA_043810025.1 Elusimicrobiota bacterium | reverse complement strand
CACTTACTATTATTGCACCAAGAAAAATCCTAACCATATTTGTTCGCAAAATGTTTTTACGAGGGAAGAAAAAATTTCCTCTCAAATCAACGAAGCGATACAAAAAGTTTCTTTGCCTGATGCTTGGGCTGAAAAAATGTTAAACGAGCTTAAAATTGAAAAAGAAACAAAAGCCCAATCATCTCACTTTTTTGCTCAAAAAATTCAAGACGATATAAAAACGATTGACGAGAAGCTGGAAAAACTAATGAACGCTTATCTTGAAAGCGCGCTAAATCTCGCCGAATACCGGGAAGCCAAAAACAAACTTGTCAATCAAAAACAGCTCTTGAAAGACAAAATGACGGCTTTTGAGCAAAAAAGTAATAATCGGTTCGAACTCGCCGCCAAATTTATAAACTCCGTAAAACAAGCCGAAATTATCGCTTTGCAAGAAAATCCCGAACAGGGTCGGGATTTTCTAAAAAAGATTGGTTCGAACTTCCGTTTGAGCGGGCAGAAATTGTTTTTGGATTTCAAAAATCCTTTCAAAATCCTTGCCGAAGCCGAGCCCCGCCCTTGGCGGGGCGAGGCAGAAGTCGCCCAAAATCCTAATTCTGAAAATTGGCGGAAGGGGTGAGATTCGAACTCACGATAGCCTTTCGGCTACACTGGTTTTCAAGACCAGCGCCATCAACCACTCGGCCACCCTTCCACTATTCAGGTAACTCTTTGAATTATCAATAAAATGGATTTAGACCATAATGTGTTTGAATATTTTCATAACTTCGATATCATTCCTGAGTATAAATTTACATTTGTGCATAAGCTAAAGTCCTTTAGACAAATTTAATTTCCAGTCTTTTATGGAAAATTTCTGCTAACTTTTCCAACGTCGTTAACGATGGCTTATAAGTGTCTTGTTCAAGGCGTGAGATTACCTGCTGTTTCGTATGTAAACGAACAGCCAAGTCTTTTTGGCTCATCTTATACTCTTCCCTTAACTCGGCGATTTGATGGGCAATTTGCAATTGCCTAAATTCTGTCTCATATTTTTCTCTTGCCTTAGGGGTTTTAAATAATTCCTTCTCCATGTCTTTCAATGTAAATTTCTTCTTCATAATTTTTCACCTCGCTTTTTTATATTCGTTCATTATGCTAATTGCTCTTTCGATCTCCCCATCAGGAACATCATTTGTCTTTTTCAAAAATCCATGCGTCAAAACAATATCCTTACCATCAAAAAAATATAGGATCCGGGGTTCAAGTCTGCCTACCGCTGGACGCAGTTCGTAAATTTTGTCCCTTAATATTCCTACATAAGGATGTCGGGCTAATTAAACATTATCCATCCTTCAGTTAAAGGATACAACAAATTTGTTGTATTGTCAAGTTATATTTTTCGTCGTAGGGGACGTAGCTGATAGTGTTGACAGATTGCGCAGATCATTCCTCATCTATACTGTCAAATATTTTTTCTCCCCTTGTATACATCCACTTATCCCGCTGGAACTGATCGTCTATCAGATTGAAGTTGTAAAGACGCAAGATTTTGTAAAGACGCAAGATTTTGTAAAGACGCAAGATTTTGTAAAGACGCAAGATTTTGCGTCTCTACATAGATAAAACTAAAACCACCCTGTCGTTTCGATCAGCGTGGTTTTAGTTGGATAAATTTTCACTGTTCCTGACACTTTTTTTTATTCTTTTTATCATCCTGGTCATTGTATAATTTTTTTTATTTTTCGGCGATGTGTCATTGCAAGACCTGACCCCATTATTTTTCCGGCGTTCAACTTTCTTCAATTTCCGGCCAATAACAAAAATATCATCTTCACCTCTTAAGGTACCGCTAAATTCCAAATCTCCCTGAATTAAAACCGCTCCATGAATGGAAAGAATCTTTAATTTTTCCGAAACCAGCCAATTGCGGACTAAGATTGCCCTAACTGTAGTATTTAATTGCCAATCGTCTTTCATTTATCGAACTGCCCCCCCGGCAATAAGCGACAACTATAACTGGAAAAAGAAATTGTAAATGAACTATTTTATCTTCTCATCTCCAAAATAAGGCTGCAAGACTGCCGGGATGGTTACCGTGCCGTCGGCATTTTGATAATTTTCCAAAATCGCGGCAAAAGTCCGGCCGACGGCCAGCCCACTGCCGTTTAAGGTATAAACCAACTCTTTTTCCCCGCTTTTTCGCTGAAACTTGATGTTCAGCCGCCGGGCCTGAAAATCGCTGAAACAAGAACAGGAAGAAATTTCCCGCCATCTTTTTTCGCCGGGCATCCAGATTTCCAAATCATAAGTTTTCGCCGCGGCAAATCCCAGATCCCCGCTGCACAACAACACCACCCGGTACGACAAATTTAAAAGCTGCAAAATGTGTTCGGCATCGTTTAATAATTTTTCCAGCTGAACTTCGGCCTCTTCCGGACGAACCAGTTTGACCAATTCCACTTTGTTAAACTGGTGGTTGCGAATCAAGCCCCGCGTATCCTTACCGTAAGAACCGGCTTCCCGCCGGAAACAGGCCGTGTAAGCCGCGTAATTTACCGGCAGCGCTTCTTCGCTGAGCACTTCCTGCCGGTGCAAATTTGTCAACGGCACTTCGGCGGTCGGAATTAAAAAAAGTTCATCCTGAACGCATTGATAAAGTTCTTCCTCAAACTTCGGCAGTTGTCCGGTGCCTTGCATCGTTTCCCGGGTAACCAGAAAAGGCGGAAAAATTTCCTTATAGCCATGTTCACGGGTGTGCACATCAAGCATAAAATTAATTAAGGACCGCTCCAACCGGGCGCCCGGCCCAACCAGCAGAGCAAACCGGGCGCCGGAAAGTTTTGCCGCCCGCGGAAAATCAAGAATTCCTAATTTCTCCCCCAAATCCTGATGGTCGCGAACCGGGAAATCCATATTTTTGATTTCGCCCCAATCGCGGACAACTTTATTGTCTTCCGCATTCTTGCCCAGCGGCACGGTTTCTTCCGGGATGTTAGGCAAAAGCAGTAAAAAATTTTTGATTTTTTCTTCCAGCTGTCCCAGATCCAATTCGGCCGCGGTGATTTTCTGTTTTATTATGGAACTTTCCTGCACCAGAGCGGCGGCATCTTTTTTCTCTCTTTTTACCCGGGATATTTCTTCGGAAATTTTGTTTCGCTGGCAGCGCAAATCCTCAACGTTGGTCAAAATTTCCCGCCGCCTCTGCTCCAGCTGAAAGAACTCATCCAAAAAAATATCCATCCGCCGCCGGGCCAGCATATTTTTTAATTTTTCCGGATTTTCTCTGATCCATTTTAAGTCCAGCATAGAAGTAATCTCTTGTCTATGATTTTTTAAGCTTCTAACTCATGCCCCATGACTCAAAACACAAGACACTTTTTTTATTTACACCGTAAACGGCGATTGTTCCGTCCGGGAGATTTCGTCCAAGATTTTAGTTTGTTCCTCTTTGTTTTCACTGCAGCCTAAAATCTGACGGGTTAAGATTTTTCCCAATTCCACGCCCGGCTGATCGAAAGCGTTAATCTCCAAAAGTGCGCCGGCATAAGCCACCGCCCATTCAAACATCTGGAAAAGCTGGCCAACCGTAAAAGGAGAAATTTCCGGCAAATAGATCGTTAAGTTGGGGCGGTTGTTTCTAGTCAAGGCCAAGCGGCTGGCGCTTTCCTCGGCCTTAATTAACTCGCCTAAGCCTTTCGCCCCGACTCGTTTCCGGCCCTCAGCCGGCAAATTGACCTTAACTTTAAAATCTTTCACGGATAAAAAAGTAATAATTTTATCCTGCGGGCCTTCCATATAAAGCTGTAACTGTGAATGCTGATCCGTTGCTCCCAACGCCTTCACCGGCGTCGGCCCGACATTTACCGTTTCCCCTCGATCATTGAGCCGTTTACCTAAACTTTCCGCCCAAAGCTGCCGGAACCAATCGCTGAACCCGTAGAGAGCGTTAGAGTAAGGCATCATCACCGAAATATTCCGCCCCCGGCGATAAAACAAATATTGGAGAGCCGCATACAAAGCGGCCGGATTTTCCCACAAATCAGCGGACTGGCACCGGCTATTCATCAACCGGGCGCCGGCTAAAACTTTTTTCAGATCAATCCCGGCCGCCGCCGCTGAAAGCAGTCCCACAGCGGAAAAAACGGAAAACCGTCCGCCGACATTCTCCGGCACCGGCAAAGAAACAACTTTATTTTTTTGAACATACTCCCGCAGCCAGCCTCTTCCTTCGCTGGTGGTAACAATTATCTGGGAAAGATAATTTTTGCCGGTTTTGCTCAGCGCCTCTTTTAAAACGAAAAAATTAGCCAAACATTCCGTGGTACCCCCGGCCTTGGAAATAACATTGAAGATCGTCCGCCGAAAATTAATTACATCCTTTAGCCCGGCCAAAAACTGGGGATCGATATTATCGACGACAAAAATCCGCAGCCATCCCTGCCGCTGCCGGGAAGAGAGCAAATTCCAATAGGGATGCCGCAAAGCCTGCTGAACAGCGATATTCCCTAAGGCGCTGCCGCCGATGCCAATCACCACCAAGTTGTCAAATTTATGACGCAGCTTCCCAGCCAGTTTCAGAATTTCTGCCAACTGTTCTTCGGCTTCCGGCAAACCGGCAAACCCCAGACTGCCGGCTTGAGTTTTTTGAAGTAATACTTGAGAACCCTGCCGGATTTTCTCGGATAAACCTTCCAAATCGGCCTTGTTTATTCCCTGATTACCGACATACTCGGAAAAACAATTCGTGTAGTTTAACTTAATTTGTGGCAACTGACGGCTGGACATTTTTCTTTGACCTCTTATTAACTTTCTTTTTATTTTTTTTACTGTCAATTTTTTTCGTGTTTTTGTTCCGGTTATCCGGAATCAACAAAGTCTGGCCGGCATAGATCAGGTCAAAATCTTTAATTTGATTTTCGTTAGCCTTCCAAATTTTTATCCATTTACCTCCCCGGCCGTAAATACTTTTTCTTTTGGCGATACTCCAGAGGCTATCCCCGCGTTTAACTTTATAAGAAGTTGGAGAAGTTGGAGAACCCGGAGTTTCGAGTTTCTTCGCCGGGACTTCTTTCGGCGCACTCGGAACGGCTTTCTTTAACCGTTCCGCGGCTTCCAAAAAACATTGCAGCGCCGGCGGATAATTTTTGTTTTCAAAAGACTTTACTCCCAGATTAAACATCTCCTCGGCGGAGACGACGTCAAAATTTTCGCTTTTTCCTTTCTCGATTAATCCCTTAACTCTTGCCAACTCGGCTTGCACCCTAACCCGCTGTTCTTCCTCAACTCTGGCTTGTTCTTCCGCCATCTCTACCTGTTCTTCAACTACTGCCGGCTCTCCAGTTTTAGGCTGGTCTTCAGCCTGATTTGGGGTAGCAGCCTCTCCACCAGCCTGTGCCTGATAAATCTCCTGCAGGGCATTTTTTTCCTGCTGACGCACTCGGTAATACACATAACCGCCCCCAGCAATAATCGCTGATAAAATCAACAACAAATGCAGCTTGGTAATCCGCATCTTATTCTCTCCTTTTGTGAAGGATTTTTCAAAAAAACATTCAGCAAAACATCGATGCAATTAATAATACTATAAACCTAAAATAGTGTCAATTTTATTTTCAATTAGGCAAAACAATAAAAACATTGCACAAAATCAGAGGTAGTAGCAAACGGCCACTTTTTTTTGAGTTTTCAAAAAATACTTTTCCAAAAGGGGGCAACGATGACCGTTAGCTTGTTAATTCATATTGGAGAATAAAGAGCAGGGGTAAAGGGGCGGTTTCGGCTTTGAGGATAGTTTTGCCTAAAGTGATTATTTGATAATTGGAATGGCGGGCGAACCCCGCTTCCGCCGGGGTAAAGCCGCCTTCCGGGCCGACGAAAATATTGATTGTTTTTTGATCGGAAAAATTTTGCCGGTAATCGGCAATCGCCTGACGCAAGGGTTTTTTGTCTTCCTCCTCCCAGGCCAAAATATTGAAACCCGTCGATATATTTTTGCCGATCGCTTCGCTAAATTTTAGCGGGGGATTAACCGGCGGGATGAAGGCGCGCGCTGATTGTTCGCAGGCCGCTAAAACTTTTTTTTGCCAGCGCAATAATTTGCTTTCCCCATCCTTAAGACGGACGATTGTCCGATCGGTGACCAGAGGGGTGATTTCTCCTGCCCCGGCCTCAGTGGCTTTCTCTAAAAGCAGTTCCATTCCAGCGCCTTTGAGTATCCCGCAAAAAAGATGGATTTTCAAAGCCGGCCGGCTCTGCGCCGACTGCCGGATGATTTTTGCCCGCAAAGATTTTTTTTCGATGCGCTCGACGACAACCTGAAAAATATTACCTTCACCGTCGAAAAGATCAATTTTTTCGCCGGGTTTTATTCTCAGGACAGAAATCAAGTGATGGGATGTATCGCCAATGATTTCGACAAAAGGGGAAGTAATTCGGCTGGGAGCAACAAAATAATGCGGCATAGGTCAGAATGTGATTACGAAAATCCCATGATAAGTCATGGGTCATGTGTAGTGAGTCATGAGTTTAAAATCCTCGATTATCTATTAAGCGCACAGCCCATAACCCATGACTCACGGCCAGAATTCTTCTACTTCCCGAAGATTTTTTTAATCAGGCTGGGATCGTAAGAAGAAACGTCCTCGCCGGAGAGACGGGCGAACTCGATTAACAACGCCTTTTGCCGGTCGTTGAGGTTGCGCGGCACTTTGATGCTGACCTTCACCAGTTGGTCGCCGCGTCCGTGAGCGTTCAGGTGATTGATCCCTTTCTCCCGGATCCGGAAAGTGGTCCCGGTTTGCGTTGACGCTGGAATTTTTAAGGTTGATTTGCCTTCCAGGGTCGGAACTTCGATTTCACAGCCTAAAGCGGCCTGAACCAGGCTAATTTCCGTTTCATAAATCAGGTTGTCTCCCTGCCGAATGAAATTGGGATCAGGGATGGCGCTGATGACGACATACAAATCGCCTTTAGTCCCGCCGCGCCGGCCGGAATTGCCTTCGCCCCGCACCCGTAAGGATGTTCCGTTTTCCACACCGGCCGGGATCCGAATATTAATCTTGACTTTCTGCCGGGTTACCCCATTGCCGTTACAGGTTGGACAAGGGTTCTCCATAATGCTTCCTTCACCCTGACAACGGTTGCAGGCCTGGGCAAAACTAAAAAATCCCCGGGCGTATTTCATCTGCCCGGCGCCTTTACATTGCGGGCAGGTTTTCAGTCCCGTGCCGCTTTTTGCCCCGCTTCCCCGGCAAGCGGTACAATTTTCTAAGCGGTAAATTTCCAGCGGATGTTCACTGCCGAAAGCGGCATCCCGCAAGGATATCGGCAAATCCACCTGCAAATCTTCGCCCCGTTGAGCGCCGCCCCGCCGGGAATTGCCGCGATTGGAGGACGCCTCGCCAAATATATCGTTAAACAAATCGCCAAAAACCCCGCCGGTAAAATCCTGAAATCCTTCAAAACCGCCGCCACCGCCGCCGGAAGCCGCGCTGCTGCCCACCCCGGCATGGCCGTAGTGATCGTAAGCAGTCCGTTTTTCCTGGTCGGAAATTACCTCGTAAGCTTCATTGATCGCTTTAAATTTTTGTTCAGCCTGTTTATCACCAGGATTGCGGTCCGGATGAAATTTTAAAGCCAATTGCCGGTAAGCTCTTTTAATCTCCGCTTCGCCGGCGTTACGGGCAATCCCGAGAAGTTCGTAATAATCCTGTTTTTCAGCCATGAACACACCTTATAAAAAATTTATTTTTTTTCTTCCTCAACAACTTCGGCTTCGACAACTTTTTCATCTTTGGGCGGCTCAGCGCCGGTTGGTTGTTCACCCGCGGCCGGGCCCGCTGCGCCGCCGGCACCACCGGCTTTTTTCTGGCTGGCTTCGCGGTAAATCGCTTCCGCCAGACGATGGGAGGCCGTAGTTAACTCTTCTTTCGCTTTTTTGATTTGGGCCAGATCGCCGCTTTTTAAAGCGTCTTTGGCCGCCGTCAAAGCCTGCTCGATTTTCAATCTTTCCTCGGAAGAAACTTTATCGCCGTGTTCCCGGAGCGATTTTTCCGTTGCATAAACCAGGGCGTCAGCTTCGTTCTTAACTTCTATTTCCTCCTTCCGTTTTTTGTCTTCCTCGGCGTAATTTTCCGCTTCTTTAACCATCCGCTCGACTTCCTCTTTCGCTAATTTAGTCGGCGCGGTAATCCGGATGGATTGTTCCCGGCCGGTGCCCAAATCCTTCGCCGCCACATGCAAAATACCGTTGGCATCAATGTCAAAAGATACTTCAATTTGCGGCACGCCGCGCGGAGCCGGCGGTATTCCGTCCAGGAAAAATCTTCCTAAACTGACATTGTCTTTCGCCAGCGGCCGTTCCCCTTGCAGGACATGCACTTCCACCGAAGGCTGATTGTCGGCGGCCGTAGAAAATATTTCGCTTTTTTTCACCGGCAAAGTGGTATTGCGGTCAATCAATTTTGTTGATACGCCGCCCAACGTTTCAATCCCTAAAGAAAGCGGGGTGACATCCAAAAGAACGATATCCTTTACTTCCCCGGTCATCACCGCTCCCTGAATGGCCGCGCCTAAAGCCACGCATTCCATCGGGTCAACGCCGTGTTCTATCTTTATTCCCACATAAGTCTCGATAAATTTTTGGACGATCGGCATCCGGGTCGGGCCGCCGACCATAATTATCCGGGCCACCTGACCGGCTTTCAAATTGGCATCCTTCAACGCCTGATCCACGGGATGTTTACAACGCTCAATAATCGGCTCAACCAAAGATTCCAATTTGGCGCGGGAAAATTTCATCGTTAAATGTTTCGGGCCGGCCGCATCCGCCGTGATAAACGGCAGATTGATATCCGTTTCCAAAACATTGGACAGTTCAATCTTGGCTTTCTCCGCCGCTTCCCGCAGTCTCTGCATGGCCATCTTATCATTTTTCAAATCGATGCCGGTTTCTTTGCGGAATTCGCCGCTGATAAAATCCACGAGAGCGTTATCCATATCGGTTCCGCCCAACTGCGTATCCCCGGAGGTGGATAATACCTGGAAGACCCCGCCGCCAAAATCCATCACCGTCACATCCAGTGTCCCGCCGCCCAAATCAAAAACCATAATTTTTTCTTCGTGCCCTTTTTTGTCAATCCCATAAGCCAGACAAGCGGCGGTCGGCTCGTTAATGATTCGGACCACGTCTAACCCGGCGATCGCTCCGGCATCTTTGGTGGCCTGCCGCTGATTATCGTTAAAATAAGCGGGCACGGTAATGACGGCCTTGTCAACTTTTTCACCCAGATAAGCGCTGGCATCGCGGGCAATTTTTTGCAGAAGAAAAGCCGAAAGCTGCTGCGGTGAATATTCTTTATCAAAAACCTTATATTTGTGCTCCGTTCCCATTTTCCGTTTAAAGGTGGTTAGTGTCGCCTCCGGATTGGACACCGCCTGCCGGCGAGCCGGCTCGCCAACCAGCAGCTGCCCATCCTTCGTAAAAGCCACATAAGAAGGGAACGATTTCCCTCCTAGCGTTGTTCCTTCCGCGGAAGGAATGATGACGGCTTTCCCCGCCTCCAGCACCGCCGCCGCCGAATTTGACGTTCCCAAATCAATCCCAATAATTTTACCCATAACTTCCTCCCTTGTGTTAAGTAGATGTTAATCTTTTAATTACTTCTAAACTCGCGATTGCTCAAAAAATCTCCAACAGTGTCATTGCGAGGAGCGAAGCGACGAAGCAATCTTTCAACGATTAGATTGCTTCGCTTCGCTCGCAATGACACTAATTTGGACAGCAATGAATTGCTGTAGTTACTTAATCCCCCCCGTTTTCTTCCTCCGTTTCTTCTTTTTTATCTTTTGCCACCACCACCTGCGCCGGCCGGATTACCCGTCCGTTTAAACTATAGCCGCGGCGGAGTTCGCGAAGTATTTCTCCTGCCGCCGACCCTTCTTTTTCTTCCTGTTCCAAAGCTTCGTGACAACCGGGATCAAACTTTTCGCCTACCACCGAAATTGGTTTTAACCCCAAACTGCCCACTACACTGCTTAACTCCTGGGCAATCATCTCCAGCCCGGTTTTGACAATCTCCACTGAATGTTTCTCCTGCCAGGAACTTTGGGCTTTCTCCAAAACATCCATAAACCGGACCAGTTCAACCAACACCGTTTCCCGGCCCCGCTGGTACTGATGGTCCAGCTGTTTTTCTGTGCGCTTCCGGTAATTTTCCATTTCGGCTTTCAGGCGAACCAGCTGGTCATAGTAATCCTCAGCCTGCTTTTTTTTCTCGGCCAACGATTGCCGAAGTATTTCCAATTCGGCTAACTTCTCCGTTAAACCTGCCGACTCTTGTTCCTGACAAACCGCCGGATCCTCGTTTTTTTTGTTCTCCTGATGGTTATTGTTACTCTGATTATTTTGTTTTTCTGACATCTATTTCCTTACCTCCCCAACTAACAAATAATTCGTCCAAACTCCGGCTTACCCGGTCAACTAAAGCAATCATCCGCCCATACTCCATGCGTTTTGGACCGAGAATACCCAGAATCCCCAAAACCCGATCTTCCAGCTTATAGGTAGAGGTGATTACGGAGCATTCCCTCAACTCCGGATAGAGATTTTCTTCCCCGATGAATACTTCCACGCCGCTGCCGCTCGCTCCCCGCCGATAAATATCTTCTTTCAGAATCCGGGCAAAGAATTTTTTTTCTTCGATCACATTAAATATGGAACGAATTTTTTGGTAATCGGCGAAATCGGGCAAATTAAGGATGTTCGCCGCCCCTTCCAGGTAAAGTTCATCGCCGATATCGAAGGCCTGCAAAGAAATTTGCCGGACTAATTCCAACATCTCTTCCTGCAGCCGTTTTTCCGCGTCAATTTTTTCGACGATTTTCTGCCGAATCTCGGATAAGGTTAAACCTTTTAACGATCTGTTCAACGACTGGGCGATCTCCCGCAGTTTCTCGCTGGAAATATTATGGGGTATATCCAGCACCCGGTGTTTGACCAGCTCGTTGGAGGTCACCAGAATCGCCAGAATTTTTTTTGGCTCCAGGTTAATCAACTCCAAATGTTTAAAACTGCTTTTTTCCAGCTTTGGCGCCATCACAAACCCGGTGTATTGGGAAACCACAGAAAGCATTTTTGAGGTTTGGACCAGGGTTTCTTCCAGCTCCTGCCGATGCGTCTCGTAACCGGTTCGCAATCTTTCTTCTTCATCGATGGTTAAGCGCTGAATCTCCAGCATACTGTCCACATAGTAACGATAACCTTTATCCGTCGGTATCCGCCCGGCGGAAGTATGCGGCTGGACTAAATAACCTTCTTCTTCCAGCTCGGATAAAACACTGCGAATCGTCGCCGGCGACAGTCCAAGAGTAAACTTCTCGGCAATCAACTTGGAAGGCACCGGACGAGCCGTCTGGATATAACAATGAATCACACTTTGTAAAACTTTCTGTTTTCGTTCGTTCATAAAGGCCGGGGCCCGGGTCTGGGGGGCTCGGGACCAGCGAGAAGCGAACACCGAAAACCGGGACCCGGTCCTTAGCACTCTAACCCGATGAGTGCTAATTTATCAAAAAAGCCCACTCTTTGTCAAGAAAAAATGAATAGGAAAATGCGGAAGGCAGGAATTTTATGCGCTTGCAACGTCTCTTTTTTCCCTCTTTTAAAAAGAGGGGTAGGGGAGATTTTATCAATATTTTAAAATCCCCCTTTCAAAAGGGGGAACACACATATGCATTAAATATGCGGAACGGTCGCGACCGTTCCCTACCTGGGATGAAGATAATAACCCTGAAAAGCAGAATTTACTTTTACTCACCCGTCTTTTTCTTTAAATTACTTAAAGTTGCCACGACGATGTAAACGCCGAGCAGCATCGCCAGCAAAAAAAACATCGCTGATAAAGCGCTGGAAATAAAGAAAAACAAAAAACTGAAAAATAAAAGCGCCATCGCGATAATTTTGGGCAGCTTTAAAAAAGAAGAGAACAGATTCCTGCCGGCCTCCGCCGCCGGGACTTGATATTGGGCGCCCAACTTTCCCAACCTCTGCGCTAAGGGCTGGATTTTGGAGTAAATTTTTTGCCCTAATGAACCGAACGAGCGACGGAAAAAATAGACGAGCGCGACCAGCAGCCCCATAATCAGCAGTTGAAATAAGCTTAACAGCCCGCCCTGGAGATAAACAAAATTTAAAATCATACTTTCCTGGCTGACCAGGATCTTGGCAAAACGATAGACCTGCCCGCTCACCGGCAGCTGCACCTGGATCGGTAAAACCCCGGTTTGTCCAACCTGCTGTTGGGCATTTTGTACCCGGTACTCAAAGTTTTCCTCACCGGCAACCTGACTATTCCAACTTTGTTCACTGATTCCTAATTTATCTGTAAATTCTTGTTGAGCTTTTTTACCTTGGCCCCAACCCTTATATCTATATTGAGATTGAGTCGGAGGTGGAGGTACACCCCCGCGATCGCTGCGACTTTCCAAGGAGGCATAAGTATTTAACTTCTCCATCACCCGATTCATCCCCAACAGCGGTCGGATTCCCCGGGCGATCTTTTCTTTCTCCACCGTGCCGCCAAAATATAGATAGTTATACTCCAGCGGTAAATAGACCGACCAGAGCATCTGGCTGATCACCACATCGGGCGCCGGGAAATCGGTCTCCCGGCGGCCGGCTAAAGAAAACCTTTGGCCTTTTTGATAATAGATAAGCTCCACATCGAAAGGGGTCAACTCGTTGCCCACCTGCTGGGAACGATTCAACGGGATGAGGGTTTTACCGGCTTGGTTGATCGAGGGTTTCACCGGTTGATTGCCGACAAAAACACTCCACAACTGGGCCTCGGCCGGCAGTTGAATTTCCAGAAATTGTTTCCAGGTATTGCGCACCTTATAGACTACCCAATGGACTAATTTGCCGTCCTTGGTAAAAAGCGTTACCCCATTGGCCAGATCAATCACCGTGCTGACCACCGGCAGCTCCTGGTGTTTCTGCACATCCAGGACCAGATTATAGGGGTGATGAAAATATTTAAAAGCAAAGATCAGCGGTTTGTTCGAGCGGTTAATTAAAGTTGGCGGCAGCTCCTTAATATCCATCCGCTCCAAATCCTTCGCTTCGGTAACTTTCACCTCGGCGATACTGGCCAATTCTACCCCGACAAACCCTCTTTCCCGCACCGAACCAACCACTTCAAATCCGGAAAAATCGGCGACGACATTGGTCTGGGGAAGAACTTTCTCGGCGGCGACGGTGAAAGAAAATTCTCCTTTGCGCGGCGATTCTAAACGAATTTCCAGAATATTTTTCCCTTCCCGCACCTGCCAATCAGCGATTCCTTCCCCTTTGACTTCCAAAATATTGTAGCCGGCCGGAATCTTTACATTGATTAGCGAAATGTTGTTTTGCAGCACATTCAATTTAATTTCAGCGCTGATTTTTAAGACATCCTCTTCCACTTTCACTAAATTTCCAATCTCCGTATAGATTTTCGCCGGTACTTTAGAAACATCGGCTTCGGTAATCAGTTTATGCCAGCGGATCTTTACGGTAGTGGTCGGGGTGAGCAGGGCGTGAACATAACTAAGCCCGTCTTTTCGGACCAGATCAATTTGTTGAGCCGAACTCATTTCTATATCGCTATTGCTTAAAGGAATGACCAAGTCGAGAATCGTAATCGGTGTTTCGGGGATGGCAAACTCCATTCCCCGGAAACCCTCCTCCAAAGTAGACTTAATCGAAAATTTCACCCGGACCAGTTGTTCGCCAATTTTATTGGTAAAAAGATAACGTTGTCCTCCTTCGCTCATCACCAAACCGCTCCGCTCATCAACCAATACCTCCTCTAAAGCCGCCCCGCCGGGGAAGAGAGGAACTTTTACATATTCAGCTTTCTTCTCCATGGGAAACACATTCAGCCGAAAAGTGGCCGTAAACACCGTGCTATCTTTTTTAACCTTCCCCTGATAGATCGCCTTGGAAATTAAATAATCTTTGGGGAAACTCTTCCCCGGCGGCGCCGGTGGTTTCATCTGATTAAGTAATTCTTTAAACTGCGCCCGGCTGAGAATTACCCGGCCGTTTTGCAAGGTAAACTGATTATTAACCGGCGAACCGGTCTGAAGGATCAACCTTTGAAACTCCTCCCAACTAAGACTTACCTCATCTTTGTCCAAAGACAAAATCTTTTTCATCTCTTCCCAGGAAAGACTAACCCAATCAGTAGCTTTTTTCTCTTCTTGAGCATAAACGGCAAAATTAATCAACACTAAAAAAGCGGCCAGCCAAATCCCCCAAATTTTTCCTTTGCTCATAACGCCTCCCCGGATAGACGCCAAACCTGGCGTCTTCAGATTTTTTTGGTCCTGCTTACTTGAATTAACCCCTTCGGGAACTTTACATAGCTATGATATTTTTTTCCCTCTTTATATAAAGAGGGGTAGGGGAGATTTAGATAATATTTCTTAATTTTAAAATCCCCCTTAATCCCCCTTTTTAAAGGGGGAAACTCGATTTTTGCCAAACATTGGAATTCCTATACATTGAATTAGACAACGGATTGGAGAAAAAGTTCCAACTGGTTAATGTATAACAAACATTCTCTTTATTGGCAAGAAGAATGTTCACACCCAAGAACCGCGATTGATTTCATTCCCTGGGCAAAAACAGCTTTAGAGCTGAAAAAAATGTCCGATGAGCGCTTCCGAATAGCCCGTCGAGAGATCGCACAGCCTAATTCTCCAGATTTTCCTACACCACAGGCAAAAA
>JBDRON010000024.1:0-35021 GCA_043810025.1 Elusimicrobiota bacterium | reverse complement strand
AACAATAACGTCTTGAGTCTTGAGTCCTGGGTCTTGCGGCAGGATTAAAATGTATTCGGGTTTTTGGGAGGGCGCAAGGCTGAAGCCTTGCCCTACATTTCCTTGATTACTTTGTAGTATTTTTTGTCCGGCTGCGGAGTTGGCGGTGAGGATGGTCACCGGCCGGCTGCCGGCTTCGCCGGTTTTTGGGTCTAATAGATATCCGGTTAAAACCAGATTGCCGTCCTGGTCCTTACCTAATTGCTTGTCGGGGTTGGCTAGGATAATTTCATATTTGCCTAACTTCAAATATAACTTATTGTCACGCATCTCGGGAAGCATTTGTTGGAGCTGCTGCTTCCATTGCGACTGCTCGGCTTGGGTTTTGGCTTCCTGAGCTTGGACTAAGGTGTTGGTGATGATCGCGCTGTCTTTATTATCTACTACCGGGGCGGTATTGATAATGCCGGTCATTTCCTGGTCGGAAAGTTTGCCGATTTTGGTGAAGATAACATCCGCACCTTTGGCGGTCATGGTATACTTGATCGCACCGCCTTGGCCATCGAAGAGGGTGGCGGTTTTTTTGCCGGTTTTATCGGTTTGAGTTTGATAGACCGTTTTACCGTCGGCCTGATAGGCGATTTCACGGGTACTGCCGTCAGACATTTGTTCTTCGTAGACGCGCTTGATCGCAAGGCTAAAGCCTTGCCCTACATTTCCTTGATCCCTTGAACCCTCGAGACCTTGAACCCACTTTAATATCGCTTGGCCGTCTTTGCTTAGGCCGCGCTGGCCGTCAATCGGGCTGGAAATTTCCCGGATCTCGAAGGTTCCGGCCACATTTGCGCCGTATTTATCTTTCTCGTTGTCTTTAGTGTAAATCTTACCGTTGGCCACTACGCCGCGTTCTTTGTCTTCGGCGGTTATTGTGTAATTGTAAGTCAATAATTCGTAATTGCCATCGGTTCGGCGATGTTCGCTGGCTACGGCTTTGTTGTCTTTGTCCAGATAAACACTGCGGGTAAGGTTGCCCGAATTATCCTTTTCGGCATATACGGCTTCGACTTTGTTCTTGTCCACAAAACCTTCCAGTCTTTTCAATCCCTCAGCATATTCTTTGCTTCCTTTATAAGCCAGTTGCCAGGAGCCGACTACTTCAAATTTACCGCCAATTTCCCGGGCAATTTCACCGTAAGCCACCTCCACCTTCCCGTCTTTCATCCGGTAATTATAGCTGCGCAGTTCTTTCATCCCGTTGGCCAGGGTCATCTGCGAAGCCACGATATTGCCGGCTTTATCAAAATAGAGGCCAATCTTTACATCGTTAACTTTAGCTACTGCGCCTTTCTCTATTTCTACACCTAAAAGATTGGAAACCTTTTTTTCGCCGGCAAAACCGTTGGCCTCCAATTTTTCATTCTCTAATATTTTTACGCCTTTATCTTCTAAAGCAGTTTTGATTAGATCCAATCCTTCCAACTTTACCGACTCGCCGTATTCTATTCGGGTATATTCGCTTTCTTTCTTTTGTTGATTGCCCTCTGAAACATAAGTGGAGTATTGCGGCTGACCAACTGATAAAGCTGACCTCGCAGTATTCTTTTTTAACAGAACACTTGAAGTATCTTTTTCACTTGATACGCTATTCTCTTTTTTGGCTTTATTGTCTTTGGTTAACAGATTCAAATCAGCGCTGTCTTTTTCACTATTAATTTTTTTCAACAATCCCCCAGCGATGGAGATTGCTTCCTCTTTCATTTCTATATTTTGTAAAACAGATTCACTGTTTCCAATTATAACGGATGGGGAATCGGATTCTAGTTTATCAGACACTCCCTGCGCTGCATCCGGGCTTTTCAATAAAACCGGCGCCGTTAATTCTTTGGCGGCCAGACTTGTTAGCTGGCTGGCTAGTTCCAGATCCACTGTTTCAACAAAATGGCTGGTTAATACCTGACTGTCTTGCGGTTTTTCCTGTTTCTTTTCTTCGTTAACTTCCTCCCAAGTTTTTCCCATCTCTTTAACACTTTTAGTGATCTGCCCATAGCGTAACGAAGACTCCGGCATATTGCGCTGTAGATACGATTCCTTAGCTTGAGCAAACAAGGCATCGGTAATACTATTTGCGGTAGTATCAACAGAACTTGTCCCAGCAAGAACGTTAGTGACCAGACCAGAGACTGCTTCGGCTAAAGCGGCGCCCCAGGATTTTTTACCCAACTCCCTGATCACCATTTTTTTGCTAAACTCACCGGCAATTTTGGTCAGGATTAAGGTTGGTTTACTCGGTGGCTCGAGAGCAGGTTGAGCTTTCTCACTGACAGCTTTAATCCCCGCGCTGGCCAAACCTACTCCTAAAGTAACCGCGGCCGCCAGCAAAGCCTGCCGATCACTGCCGCCAGCCGCTTTCACCGCAATATAATTAATTACCGCAATGCTGGCATATTTGAATATCTCTCTCCCAGTATCTCCCAACCATTTACCAAATTTGGTACTCGCAAAACCACCTTCTTTACCCGGGTCGCCGCCGGCATAACTGGCGACAAAATTTATCGCAAAATTTCGGCAAACATTGTTCCACAAAGCGCCATTGCCGTAAAGTTTTTCCCCGGCGATCGCCGCTTTGGCTACCTGCCAGGCCGCCTGCGCCGCCGCGGACAATAAGGCTCCCAACATCGTCCCGGCGCCAGGTAAACACACCGAAAGCGCTACTGTGACCACTGCTTCCACGATCGTCGAAATCACATCCATCGTGCCGGTACGGTCATTATAAGCGCTGGTTGTTTCGATAAGCGAGTCCCGTTCTGTCGCCGCCGCATCCAAATTGCCATATTGATCATAACGGTAATTAGTCTGTTTGCCGGAATCGCTAATCAGGGTATCTTCTTCAATTTCGGTGGTTGTCTGCGAAGAGCCGCTGGAACTTTCCCGACGTCCGGTTTCAGTATTATAAGTAATATTGCCGGTTAATTCGCTGCCGCTGGTTCCGTTAGGGTCATTTTGGTTAAACTCGGTGTAGACTAATCTTTCCCGCCCATAACTGTCAAAAGAGCTTATTTGATAAAGAGAGTTGGTAGTGATTAATCCCACCCGCGGCTCAACTTTTGTTTTCCGGCCAATGCCTAAAAATCCGTCCGTTTTATAAGTATAATCATATTTAATATATTGGGTGACGGTAGTGTTAAACGCTGTCATCCGGGAAAACTGATCGTATTGAATATTTTTTTGCTCATAGTATAAAAGAAAGTCTTTGGATAAATCAAAAGATGTTCCCCCCGCCAACCCATCGGCAATAAACTTACCGATAATTTCCTTGTCGTTTGTATCCGCACCATTAAACCGGCCAAGCATGCCGTTTAATGTGTTTTGATAAGTATCTGTTTCTGCGCTGGAATATGTATCCCAATGATCTTTTTCATATCCGGCAAAATTGGAATCTCCTTTACCGCCAGCCAAGACCTTTATATTGGAAATTAAATTTGTTCCACCGTAATACTCCCAATACTGATAAACCGCGCCCTTACCGTTCTTCCAAACACTATCCAGACCTTCGATTCCCCCCCCAGCCGTAACCGTCCAACTCCGTTTCTCTTCGCTAAATATCCTGCGGCCTAAAGTATCGTAGCTCGTCTGACTAATATCTATCCGCACTCCTTGCTCTTTAGTAATCACCTCATCGTAGCGGTCTTGATGAGAAGCGTTGATCTGGCCCAAAGTATTGTAGGTGATGTTTGACCATTCTTCATAGTTATGTTTTTTGCTGGCAGTATTGGAAATAAGGTCGTCTTTGTATCCGGTTACCCGGCCATTGCCGTCATAGGTTATCCCAGTCCGGTTAACGGTGGATGCCTTATCTCTGCCTCCGTTATCATTGAATATCTCGGTAGTCTGGGTCATAACCTGGCCGTATTGGTTATATTCACCGACAGTAACATCCTGTTTATAACTGTGTTCAATCGCCGAAACATTAGCGCTAATAGCGCCGATTTTCTCGATTACCAACGACTTCGTTGATAACAACAAACCTTGCCGGTTATAAACCAGCAAAGTTGATTCTGTCTTGGTCAGTTCTCCATCAATAGTTGTCCGTGTATAGTTGATCATCTGTCCCAGCAGGTTATACCCAATACCATCCATTTCTACCGTGTAGGTATGATTTAGAGAAAGACCATTTTTATCAACATCTGTTTCATGGAATGTTGTTTGGCTATATACTAGCTGTGATTGATTATTGTAACGCATCCCGGTAATATTTTCTTCGGTAGATTTATTGCCCTCGGTGGTTACCTTTACTTGAGCTATAATCTGACCAAAATCATTATATTCGGTAGATTTTGTTTGAATAGAGTATGTCCGCTTATCGGTGAGAGAAGTTGTTGTTTCGCTAACCTCCACCAAGGAAGAAGATTGCAGGCCAATAGTGTTGTAGACAATATCCTTGATTTTTTGTTCGGTAATTTTTTTATCCTCAGTAATAATCCTGGTTTGGCCGGTCACTTGTCCTAACTGGTTGTAGGAGATATCTTTTGTTTCTTGATCATAACTATGGCTAAATACTGCGCCCTCTTTAAGTATATCCGTCTCCGTAACCTTTGTGTTGCTGGAAGATATCCGCAACTGGTTAGCATAATTTGAATAAGTGTAGGTGGTGTTCTCGCTGGTCTTTTTGTTGCCATCGATCGTAACTTTTCTTTCTTTTGTCACCAAATCCCAACTATTATATTCACCAACATAAGTGTAAACGCTATAAGTATGGTTCAGACTAACCCCTCCATCCTCAACGCTTTTATCTGTAATCTTAGTTTGATATCCGGACATCTTACCGTCCCAAAGGTAAGAGATATTATCCATCTCTTGCGTGGTGCTTTTTTTACCGTCGGTAATCGTTTTTTTCGACCAGGATAAAAGATCAGACTTACTATCCCGATAAGTGTAGTTGTTTGTTGCCATATAAGTATTTTTAAACGAACGGCCGCCATCACTGACCGATTCTTCCAGAAAATTAATTGAAGACTCTTTCTGCCGGCCGTAATCATCGTAACTTATGGACATATTTTCCACAATCCGCTTATTCCCCTCAATAGTCGTCTTTATCGCCTTCGCTAATTGCCCGTTAGCCGTATACTCGGTAATCGTTAAACTAATCTGGTATTGTTTGGCATATCCAGACAGACCATTTGTGTCGGTTTCCTGAACATGGGTCAGGCTGTTACTTGTCCGGCCATAAGCGTCGTAAGTAATGCCGCTGACGGTATTAACAACTTTTATATCGTTCCTAGTCGAAGTAATTGTCTCGGTATAACCAGCCAACTGTCCCGGTATTTTTGTTTGATCGCTCGCGGCATCAGCCGTCGTATGATAAACCATATTTGTCCGCTGAATATCGGTGGTAATTGAATTGTTTTCATCATAATAATCGATACGGATGGTTTCCACGCTGCTGGTTCGGCCATGATCGTAAGTATAACTATTGTTTATCGCGCTTCTTCTGCCTAAAACATCGGTAGCGGTTGTTTGTGAACTACTGACCAGATTGTTGGTGTAATTATAAATGGTTATTTCAGTGGACTTTGGCCCGCTAAAATCCTGAGTGTAGATACCGTTGGCGCCATTGCTTATTTTCGGTGAGGTATAAACAGACTTGGTTAAAGTTTTAATTTGACCGGATTGATAAGTGTAAATATTGCTTTCGGCCACGGCGCCGGGCAAATCCTTACCTTGAGCGCTCACCTGGCGAACCACCTCGCTGCTGCTTAATAAACCCTGGTCGTTGTAGATCATTTGCGATGTATATTCGGTTGTTTTTATTCCGGTTTTCTCCAGATAAACACCGTTACTGTCAAATTGCCCGTTAACAATTGATTCGGTAATCGAGGAGTCTACAAACGGGGTATCATCTTTCTTATAAAAATACCAGGTTTTTTCCACCGTTTTCAGCCCGGCCTGATCTTGATGAGTTCGGAAAGAATATCTTACCCGGTTGCCTTTCTCCGGGGTGTCATATTCATAAATAGTGGTGTCAAAATCTTGATAACCATAAGCGGATAATTCCAGCTTCCGTTCCGCCGGTTTGCTCACCTTAAATACTTGTTCAGCGCTAACCACATCGCTGGAAAAATCGGCAGCTAATTTCTCCATAGTCGTGTCATTAACCGCGGTTAGATCGTGGTACCGGTTGATCACACTCTTATTAACTCGATCCTTAGCATCGTATTCTAATAAGCTCTCCTCAGCAATCCATGAGGCGGATAGTTTGTCTTTCGTCAATTTAAGGATATTGCTTGGATTGTCGGTATTTCCATAGTCAAAGAAAGTCAAAGTTTCCGTTTCCCGCCCGGCATTAATATTTTCCTCATGGATGAACAATAAACGGTTGCTGTTGTTTGGATCCTTCACCGTTTCCAACCGTTTGGTCGTGCTGGCAGCGAAAATACCATCAACAATTTTGTTGTCTGCATCGAGAACAGCTTTTAACTCTTTTTTGACAGAAACAAAACTTTTCATCTCGCCGTCCGGCGTATAAGTGATATCTGTAGTATTGCTGATCGTCATATATTGGGTCGGCAAGAACATTGTTTCCGACAAGGTGTCCCCAATTTGGCAATCTGTGGTCAGCCAATTTTCTACAGCCGATGAATACCCTCTTAAAATCTTTTCCCCGCTTACCGCTTTTTTGTTAATATTTAAAAAGTAGTGATCAAAGGTTAAATCAGCGCTGCTGTCAACCTGGGCTAAATTATTGTAAGTTGTCTTTGCCCGCACGGTAGTAGAAACAGCATCAATTCCAGAGGCCACCTTGATCTGGTTAGCTTTGTATTCCCGGCCATCGATGCAGAGCAGTGGATCGTTCCCCATCAAAACTAATTTTTGCCCCCGGGCGATGTCTTTTGCCACTATTTTTTCCTCATCAACAATAAAATTATCATCCTTAAAATTGTCGTCAAAAACTTTTATCAGATAATCATCAATAAAATCCTGATAAGTTTTATCTTTAATCGTAATTTGCCCTGTTTCCAATAAATTTACCACCTCTTGCTGAGAAGAATATAGTTTGTTTATTTTTTCATCAGCTAAATACTGGGAGAATATTTCCTCGCTAATGAGTTCTACAAAATCATCTTCGTCATAGTCATTGTATTTACTGAACAAATTTGCAGAAAAATATGCATAATCACTGATATCCGTGCCAACAATCCGGCTGCTGGTAACCCAGCTTTCTTGTTGTCCTTGGGTGTTGTAGCTAAGGTTGGAAACGCTGTTGATCGTTAAAACTTCTTTCTCCATTTTCACTTTGCCGGAAAACAAATTCTGTTTAACATCGTCGGCAAGCTGATCCCAGCGAGACAACACACCCTTAAATAAGATTTTTTCTCCCTTATACATCAGCGCCGTATAACTGTCCATCTGACCCAAACTGTTATAACCGCCGGCCCCAATCGTTAACACCGTGGTCGTGGTTTTGCCGGCTTCCTCTTTTACTGTAACAATTTCCTTCTCTCTGCCGGTTATGCTATACGCGGTATAAATCGTTTTATTTATTTCTGAACTTCCTTGAGTTATTTTTTGCTTTGAGGAAATAAGTTGGCCAAAAGAGTTGTAAGCTGACTCGCTAGCGGTGAGATCGTAATTATTGTTTAGTTTGCCGGCGGAATCTTTCTCGGTAACTTTCGTCACAGAACCGGTTAACTGGCCTATTTGATTGTATTTGCTTCCTTCGATTTGTTCAGTCACAGTTTTATCGCCGTCCACCGTGGTCCGGGTCTGGCTGACTACTTGATCCAGTCGATTAAATTCGGTAATTTCGGTGGTTACAGTAGAAAGATGATTTAGCTTCGTTCCTACTGTTTTTTTATCTTTTTCGGTTAGCTGATTTTGGGAATAAATCACTCTTCCGGCAGTGTCATATCCAATATCAGCTAAAGATGTTTCTGTAGTCAGCTTCTCCCTATCGGTAATAGTAACACTCTGCCGGCTAACCTGCCCCAAATCGTTATAATCATTAATAATGGTACCCTTGTGGTAAGTATGATATAACAACGCCGCATCTTTTTTACCGTATTCCGTAATTTGGATAGAATTGCCGGCGATTTGTCCTTGGCTATTGTATGACTGGTTGTTTTTTTCTTCCGTTGTTTTAGAGCCATCGAAAGTAAGACGGTTAAAACTTTCCTGCTGGTTTAAATCGTTATAGCTTATATCCTTAACAATCAATTGGCAACTATGCTCTAAGGTATTTCCACTAACTCCCAAAGAACTTTCTTTTACTGTTGTTTGGGAATAAACCAGCCGCGATCGCCCATCATAGCGCAGGCCAGTTACATCTTCCTCGGTTTTTTTGTCCCCATCCTTCTCTTTTTTAATCCGCTGATAACTAACCATCTGGTTAAGATCGTCGTACTTAATATTAGTCATTTCCTGAGTATAAGTATGGGCAAGTTTGCTCCCATCAATAGAAGATTCAGTAATAGCGGCAATTGAACCGGACAACCGGCCTTGTTGATCGTAAGTAAGACCAGTCATCTTTTCGGTTGTGGTTTTTGAACCTTCCTGCGTAATTTTGGTTTGCGCAGAAATTTGCCCATTAGTATTGTAACCAATAACTTTCGTCGATACCTGGTAGGTATGGTTTAATTGTTGAACGTTAGTGTCATCCGCTTCGCTAACGTTGGCGAAAACGGCCACCTGTTGGTTAGATAAGTTGTACTTAATGTCAGTGTTGTTGGTAGTAACAGTTAAGTTTGTATTCTTATCCGTGGATGATTCACTGTAACCGGTTAATTGACCGAGAAGATTATAATCGGTGCCAGTCCGTTTAATTGTTTGATCTTGAGCAAGTTTTGTTTTTATCCGGGCTTCAGAAAAATCATCCAAAGTATAATCTTTTCCATTGTAGTTAATGGACTGATTATTCAGCAATTGTTGTGCTTGTGCAGTATCCAGATCAACCGTTTGATTGTCAATAATGAAATCTTTATCCGTTAGGACAGTCTGCAAATCCGTCCGCGCCGTCGCATAACCAACGCTGATATCATTCATCTGGGAAAGAAGAGCGGTTTTATCGGCCTGCAAACTTTTCTTCAGTTCATTCGTGTTAATAAAATTATCAAATTTTTCCTGCGCTGATTGGATCGCCGTATCTACAGTTCCTAAATCACCGTTAATCGCGTTAAGATCCTGCTGTTTAGTGTCTCTGATACTTGTTTGTTTTTCTAGTTCGGTTATTATCCCCGGATTATCTTTTTCTGCAGTCAGATATTTTTGATAAGTGTCATATTTTCCCTTATTTTCTTCCGTCCTGACACTCGGCGTTAAATCTGCCAACTCTTTCTTGGCTAACTCCCAGTCAGCTATCGCAGTATCTAATAGTCCTTGCGCTGTCTTTAGTTCCCCTTCAAGCTTGGTCTGTTCCGCCACATAGCCATCATAGGCTCCGATTTCCGCCATCGTTACGAGTTTGTCAGGTTTGTTGCCAACATACTCCCAACTCAAACCAATACCTTTACTTAAGTCTTCTTGGGTAACTTTAGTAGACATCTTGTACCATGCGTCTAATTCTGAATAACTAATTTTATACCAATATGGTGGATCTTTCTGGTTTCCAATGTGAGCGTTTAAATCCTCCCATTTTGCGCCAACCTTAAAAACATCCGGCGAGCAAGACCAATAATATACTGTCTCATAAAAATATATATCCTTTCCATCGACAACAAAATTTTTAACAACCGTTACCCCATACTGTAAATTTTCGTCCTTATAACAATTACCCTTATAAATCTTATAATATTTCATGCTTTCTAATCCCTTGATTTTACTATCTATATCGGTTACTTTGTTATCTACCGGTGTTTTTTCATCATCTCTTATTCTTTTCACCTTACCTTGTTCAATCTCTATGTTGTCACTTGCCGTAGTCACTTTCTCATTAGCCAGCGTATAAACACCATTAACACCGCTCCAATGCCTGATGATTTCATCGTTGGTCGTCTTCTGCGCATTTAAATCGGCGATCGCGGTCTGAACCGTTTGCAGTTCGCCTTTTTTGTCGCTCACTTCTTTCTCTTTTGCTGTTTTTTTCTGGATAAGTTCGTTTATTTTGCTATTTACGCTGTCGGTAAACTGATCATTGTTTAAGGTGACTGATAATGGATTATCCTCACTAAAAAATTCAGCTAAATTCTGGTTATTCAGTTCAGCAGCCAAATCCTGCTTAATTAGATCCAGGTCAGTCTGCATCTGTGATATCTGGGTATTGACATTGTCGATCAAAGAATTTTGAGCAATCAGCAAGTTGTTTTTATCGGTTATGGCTGCCTGTAAGGATTCGTATTCGGACTCGAAACTATTAACAGTGGTACCACGACGCTTAGTGTCTAGTTGATAGTCATACAGACGGTTGTTGGTGTCGTATTTTACTTCCGTGTAGTCGTTAATGGTAACTAGGCCTTCGGCTTCTACGGTTTTGTCTTTTAAGGCGGTAACGATGGTTTTGCGCGCTTCGGCGGTTAGATTCTTCCAGATGTTTTCACCCTCACCCCAGCCTTCAATCGCAGGGCTGAAGCCCGGCCCTACATTTAAAGTTAGAGATTTGCCCTCAAAGCTGGTTTCGCTGTAGGCGGTTAGTTGGCCCAGTCCGTTATAGGATCCGGGATCAATGAAAGTGTTGATGGTGCGGGTAGTGTTGTAGTCTTTGCCGGTTTCGGTGATTTCGGTTAGTTTTTCGATGATTCTTCCTTCTTTGCTGTAACTGTTGATGGTGTGTTCTGTGCTGGTCTTGTCGGCAGCGCCGGTGTCGGCGCTGGTAACGCGGGTGTATTCTAAGAGCTGGTTGTTCTCGTCGTAGGCCATCAATTTTGATTCAAGATTATAACTATGATTAAGTTCTGTGCCGTTGGTTAAGGCGCCGGTTTCCTTTACCTCGCTCTTGGAATAAGTCACCCGACCACGGTCGTCATATCTATTGTCGGAGAGACTGGTTTCGGTGGTGGTTTTTAAATCTTCCCGGGTAATTCTTTCACTGCGCAGAACATGTCCCTGCAGACCAAATTTATTGTTAAATACTTCCACATTATAGCGATGATCCAACGAAATTGTCCCCCGGTTCTTTTCGTTGACGGCCGTAAAAGAGTGTGTTATCCGGCCAAAGGTATCGTATTTTAGCTGGCTGACCTCCGATATGGTGACTAGATCCGGGGAAAGAGAAGTATTGATGGTTTCGTCATGGTAGCCGACAATACGACCTTTGTCCTCCTGGCTAAGATTTTCGGCCGGATAATATTTTATCTCATCGCGCTGGGTAGTATAATACTGGTTGGTGTTCCGTCCTTCCTCCCGGTAACTTTTGTTCTGTCCCTGCAGCCAGCCTTGCGCCGGATCAGTCTGCAGGTAATAAGTGATCTGGTCGCGGGAAAACTGGTAGCTGTTTCCTTCGTTTTTGCCTTTCTGGGTAAACTTGCCGATCTGGCCCTTCAGCTGACCGTAACCAGCATTTTTCTCTAAATAATATTGTATCCCTTCACGAGCGAAATTATAAGCTGTGCCGTTATTCGTTCCCTCTTCCTTAAATTGCGAAACCTGTCCTTTGAAACTGCCGTAAGTATAGGCTACCGTCGGTTGATCCGGGTCTTTTAAAGAAAGAGTCTGTTTATAATATTGCATATCCCAGACCCCGCGCCGGCTTTGGGAAACAATATTCTGACCGCTGCTATCTTTGCCGGTTTCCTGAATATATTCGTAGTAGCCGGTGAGTTGTCCTTTTTTATTATAAGCGTCTTGATAAATTTCATCAGTTCCGTAAGTTTTGTTCTGCGCGTCATAACCGGCCCACCATTGGCGGGTAGTGGTCTTGGTGTCGGCGCTTCCGGCCGGTGTTTCGCTGATTTCTTCCGTGTAATGCAGCGTCTGGCCAAACAGGTTGTAAGCTTTCTGGACAGCCTCATCATCCGCTCCCTCTTTATCCGCCCACCAATGACGGATGACAGTTTGGGTTAATAGTCCTTTTGGCTCAAACTCGCCGGTGACCTCTTCGCTGTTTTTCAGCCGGGCCTGACCGGATTGGGAATCAATAAAATAATTCTGGCTGAGGGTAATTTTACTGCTGTTGCCGGCGCTGTCCAGCGCGCTCGCCTCGCCGGCGCCGGAAGAGGAAACAAGCCGGCCTTTTTGATCGTATCCATAATTCAAGGTGAGATCGGTAGTTTTACTTCCCCCGTTCACTTCGTCAGTAAATTTGGTATTGGTTTGCTTCACCGAAATTTTGGCCTGGCCGGCCACAATGGCCATGGTTTGGCAAGTCGTAACTACGGTGATATTTCCGAAACCGTCTTTCAGTTCGGTAATGCCGGCCCGTCCGTCAGCGGTTTGCGCTTTTTTCAGCCGCCCGGTACCAGTATAATCGTAAACAATTTTTTCTTTTTGCAAAGTGATCAGGCGGGAATCATCAATATACTGGCCGGAAGTTTCGTTTTCCGTCGCGCCGATTTTGGCCTGCCGTCCCCAGAAAATTTGATAGCTCTGCCGGCTGACGGTCTGATTAAGATTGCCGGCATAGTCTTTGCTCTCGCTTCTGTTAAAACCATTTGCGGCGATCATTTCTCCGTCGGCATTATAATCGTAAACCGTGACCGACTTAGTGGAACTTTCCGTTTTATCAGCGCTGCTGCCGGTCGAAAAACTATCGGTTAAAACCAGCCGGGCTTGATTATTGATAATCCGGTACCATTGCTCGGCCTGATTCTTTCCCCTGCCGGTCACATTGTCGTTGTATCGGTCTTCGTTTTGACCGCTCACCTGACCGGAAGCTTTAATCAAATTACCCTGCGCATCGTAAAAATAACTGATCGTCTGATTACTCTCAGCGGTGGAACCGTCAAGATTAATCGTTTGGGATTCGGTTTTGCTTTCCGCTGTTTTTGCCTGCCCGTTGATAATTAGGTAAGTTTGTTCCGTTTCACTGGTCGAGATATTGCCATAGCCGTCATCGGAATATCCCTTGCCGGGATTGGCGGCGGCAATTAAGCGGCCTTGTTGATCATAGCTGGAGAAAAGAATTCCTTTGTTGACCGACCAGGAACCATCCGGCGCATAAGAAAAGGTTTCGCTGGTCTGGTTTGACTGCTGGCCGGCGGTATTGCAGCTAAACCGGCTGACATTCAGCGTCAATTCTTTATTCAAAACTTCGGACTGCTCGGCCAGCAGATCAGCTGTATCACCAGCGCGCAAGCCGGCCCAGACGAGAGGATCGAAAACAATTTCCCCCTCCATTGTCAAATCCCGGCTGCCCACCACTTGTCCTAACTGATTATACTCGGTGGACAGCCGGCTGTTCGTCGTTAAAACATTAATTTCCACAGTGGTTTTTTTGGTGTAAATTTTGCCTTCTTTAATCAGCTCGGCCACCGTCTGACCGACGTTGGCAGCCAGTAAATTGTTTAACTCGTCAACAGAGAGAGCGGCTTCTTCATTGCTTGTCGTCGTTTCTCCCGTTTGTTCGTCAACTTCGACAATTTTTTTAGTTAAGAAGTATTCTTCTTGTTCAACCTGTCCGCTTTTTAGCGACCGGCTTTGAAAAGCGGCCAGGTTGCCTTCCTGATCATAAGCGAGATCCTCAAAAATTGCCGTGGTCGTCACCCCGGCTTCCTCGGAATTACTCCGTATTTCCCGGTAAGCGGTGGTTCGGCCAAGGCTGTCGTATTCCATCCCTTGTCCATCGGTCAACCCGGTTTTAAATAAAGTAAATCCCCATTGGTATTCGTTAAAAGAAATTTTTCCTTCCGCATCGGTTGTCGCCACTTGCCCCTGCTCGCTTCCTTCTTCCCGGTATTCGGCGATCCGGCTGTAACCGTCATAAGCAACATTGATCTCCGACTGCGTTTCCAGCCGGTTGGCGGTATCGGCGCTCCATCTTCTTTCCTGCCAGTTGATCGTTCGGCCCAAAGTATCATAACCAATCTCCGTCTTCTCTAAAAGGTATTGCCGCTCCAAGCGCTGACCGGCTTCATCCTCGCCGGTTTCCACTCCCTGCTCTTTATAGGAAGCCATCAAACCGGAGGTGTTGTCCCAGTAGCCGGCGCTAACCTGAGCAGTGGTAGTTTTCACCACTTTCTCGCCTCTCCGGTCGAAATTATTAATTTGCTGATCCCACCCCAGCGCCCGGCCAAAAGCATCGTAGTGGAAATCGGTCTTCGATAAAGTAGAATATTTGGGCAAGACAATATCACCCGCTGTTTTGTCCTCCAGCCGGGCAAAATAGCCGGCATATTGCTGGGTGGAACCGTCATATTCCACCTCAACTTGAGAAAATGTTTTCTTGCCGGAGTCCTGATAATCAATCTCCTCCGACCAGCTCTTTTCCCGGCCATGTTCATCATAAGTGATCTGCGAACGTTTGACCTTGCTCACTGTCGGATTGAACGGATCAAGTTGATGGGCGGAATCATGATTGGCTAATGTTTTACCGGCATTATCGCCGGCCGGCCCGGCAGGCTGCCGAATTGTTTTATCCCCGATAAAAATCTTGCAAACGGTGTCCAGTATCAACATTGCTAAAACCTGACCGGCCAGTCCGCTAAACCAAAATGTTTCATTGCCGCTGTTGGGCGCCAAACTTTCTGTCGCCTCGCTATCCAGCGCCGAAATCAAACCGTTGTCGTCGTATTCGATCTCGCTGACCAGCCGCGCCGTCAGTTTGTCCGGCGTATCCGAACTGTAATTTTCTTCCAGATAGCCTTGCAGTTGTCCGTTAAATTTGTGTTCCGGATCAAGGGCGGCTTCCGCAGCGCCGACATAGCTCAACTCCGACTGTTGCTTTAAAGAGATATTGACGTAGTTTATCCCGTTCTCATCGGCGCCGGTCGTGCTGGATATTTCCTGAAAAGCCCGCAGGAAAACGCCCTCGTAAGCCAGCGCTGTCCATTCCTTCTCGGTTTTGGTGGTTTTGTGATCATCGGCCAGGGTAGTATTCTCCTGATAATGGAGCAGTTGTCCCTCCCGATCGTAATCGGCCGCGCCGGCTGTCCAGCTGGTTTGAGTAGTGGAAATCTTCTTGTTTTGCTCGCTGATCGTCGTTTGTTGATTATATGACAGCAGTTGGGATAAATCGCTGTAATTACCGCCGGTCCAATCAGTCGCCACATTTTGACCGTAAGAGTTGACCAGCTCCTGACGATAGGAGAGCAGTTTTCCCAGCTCGTTATAAGCCGCCGCTGTCCATTCTTTGCTGTATTTGCCGCCGGTTGCCGTCCAACCGGTTTCCTGATAATTGTTCTGCTGGCCGAAAACATTATAGCTGTCCGCAGCGACGGCTTGCCACTCTTTATTATATTTACCGGCGCTGTTTCTTCCCTCTTCGCTGTAACTGACCAGTTGATCGAGAACATTGTACTTCGCCTGCGTCCAGCTTTTCTGCCAGGCGCCGTTGTTGGCGTTGATCCCTTCTTCGGTGTAGGCAACCATCCGGCCGCGTTGGTCGTAATTTATTTCCTGCCGGCTGGTTTCGTAACGGCCGCCGGCGCTGCTATAACCGGTTTCTTGATAGCCGGTCAACTGCCCGGCATTGCCGTATGCAGCTTGCGACCAATTCTTTTGATATTTGCCTTCCTCAGTATTCGTTCCTTCTTCTATATATGAAGCCATCTTGCCGGCATATGTTTCTCCCGCCGCATAATAGCTGATCGCTGAACGCACCAACTGGCCGGCTTGTTCTAACTGCCGGCCTTCTGTATCGGTAGCCAGCCGGCTGGTCTGCTCACGGTAAGCGGTGATTTCGCCGTATAAATTATAAGGGTTATTGGTAACAGCAAAATTCGCAAGGCTAAAGCCTTGCCCTACATTTGATGTGCCGGCTTGCCAGTCGCGGGTGGTTGTCTCGGTGAGGAGAACTTTTCCCTCGCCGTCTTTTTCGCTTTGGCTGGTGGTCTCGGTATATTTTAACAGCTGTCCCAGTTGGTTATAGCCTTGCTGGCTGCCGCTCGCCCACTGACGGGACACGGTTTTCTCTCGTTCCAATTTTCCCTGCTCGTTATAAATCCGGCGGTTGACTTCCTCCTGATAAGCGCTGGTTTGGTTTTGCTCCGTATATACCTGATCGTGCCGGTAAAACTCTTCCTTATATAATAACTGACCGGCAAAAGTTTTGCCTGTTCTCTGCTCGCGGTAACTGAGCGCTAACCCCAAACTGTTGTAGCTCATCTCCGAACGCACCACCGTCTCCTCCAGTTCGACAGCGCCGCTTTTCTTTTCCTGCTGGCTATAACCGAGGACCCGCCCGAAATTGTCGTAAGTGGTCGTTTGCCGCTCAATGATGGTTTTGTTGCCGTCGCTGTCCTGATTCGTCTCGCTAAAACTTACCATCTGTCCCAGCCGGTTATACTCAATGTTTTCCTCGCTCTTCCGGCTAACATTCCCGTAAGCGTCAACCGTCTCTTCCTGAAAAGCGGTTAATCCTCCCTGCTGATCGTAACGGGTATCCTGACGGGTGGTCACGGTTTGGTAATCGAGCGTTTGGGCAGCGTCAAAAACATGGCTGTTTCGGGTGTAACTGACCAACTGAGCAAAATTATTGTAGCCCGCCGACCAACTGATCTCCTCAAAATTTGCAAGGCTAAAGCCTTGCCCTACATTGCCCAAGCCCGTCAATTCTTTAATTACTTCTTCCTGATAAGCGCTGATCAGGCCGGAAACGGTGTAACTGATCCCGCTACGGTTTTGCTGAATGAAACTGGCGGCAATTTTCTTCCCGTCTGTTTCGCTGTACTGCTCAACGGTCTGCTGGAAACTTTTCAGCTGATTTAAGTCGTTGTATTGGGAGGCCAGACGGATGGTTTTTTCTTTGACCGCGCTGTCGCTGCGGGTCAGCTCTTCGACATAACTCGCTAACTGGCCGAGCCGGTTGTAGACGGTGTTTGTTCTGGTTAGGGTGGTTTGCCGGTTTAGATTTTGGCCTGTTTCCTGGACGGTCTGGGTGTAAGAGATAATCTGGCCGAATTGGTTGTAGAGACCATCGCGCCAACTGGTAATTGTTTTCAGGTCGGGGGATTGACTGTTTTTGCTTTCTTCGGTGTAACCGATAACCTGCTGTTGGCTGTTGTAAACAATCTCCCGGCGCTCGTTACGCGTCTGGAGATGCAACTCCGCCGCTTCATCCCGGCCGTCCTGCTTAATTTCTTCGATGTAGCCGCTGACCTGGCCGAAATTGTTAAAGCCGGTCACCCACCACTGCCGGGATTGACTGATGTAGGGGTTGCTAATGTTTAAATCGGTTTCCGCATAAAGCTGGTCGGCCTGATTATATAATAGGTTGGTTTTGATTTCTGTGGTCAGTTCGTCAAATTGATTTTCGCCGTCAACTCCCTGTTTGCGGCTTACCGTCTTCGCCCCGCTTAACTGGCCAAAATTGTTGTAGGCGGCATCCAGCCAATCGGTGGTCGTGGTAATGTTATTTCCGCTGGTCGCGCCGACTTCCTGATAACTGCTCATCTGGCCCGCCCGGTTATAAGCAATCCGGCGACGTTGACGGGTGTTAGTGAGATCAAACTGTTCGTTAGTGTTCAAACTGTATTGGTGTTCCTGCTCGTTGTATTCCCACAGTTGGCCGAAACTGTTGTATTTGGCTCCGCTCCAGTCGGTCTCGGTTTGCAGTTCCGGCGCTTGTGTGCTATTGCTCGTTTTATGATAAAAAATTATTTGCCCTAAAAGATTGTAGCAGCTGGAATCCTGCCGGGTGGTGATCGTTTCGTCAACCACCGTCTCCACCCATTCGCCGCTGGAAAGCTGCTGCCGATCAGCGCCATAATTGCTGTTTTTTTCCGTATAGGCGATCAGTTGGTTGGCCCGGTTGTAATAGTCGGCTTGCCATTCCTTCCGGCTCTGCGCCCGGTTAAAACTGTTTTCACTTTCTTCACTGTAATTGATCAACTGGCCCAAATCGTTATATTTCATCCCCTGACGGGTGGTGGTGATCCGACAGTCATTTTCAGCGCCGCCCAGTTCAATCGCCGTCTCTTTACTCTTTAATTTAATTGTAACCATCTTATTTTCCCTCTCCCCTTGCGGGAGAGGGTAGGGTGAGGGGACAGTTATTTCTTCGCCGGAAAACAGTTTTTGTTTCTCGTCATTGGTCAGAGCGCCCCAGATCTCCGGCGCCGGCAGTTCCCAGACCAGTTGGGTTCCTGTCCCCTGCCGGCTCACTTCCTCCGTGTAGCCGCTGACCAACCCGGCCAGATTATAACTTATCTCCTGCCGGCAGACCTCCGTCTCCAGCAAGGGAGCATCGCTGGAACTGCTGCGCTCCCGATAACCGGCCACCTGCCCATAACTGTTATAAATCGTCGAAAGGCGGGTGGTGTTCTGCTCTAAATACAACTCCGCTTCCCCATCCTCGCCGCTGGTGATCCGCTGTTCCTGAAAGGACTGGAGCTGTCCAACCCGCGTATATTTACCCTCCCGCCATTTAATCTCCGTGCTTAAATTCGACGTTTCCCCGTTCAGTTGTGTTTCCTCATAACTGATCAACTGGCCGGCAGAGTTGTACAGCATCACGCTGCGCGCTAAACTGCTGCGCTGCTCCAAAATTATCGCCGTTTCGTCACGGCCGATTCTCTCGCTGGTCTCCCGATAACCGACCATTTGGCCAAATGCATTATACGTTGCCAGATAACGTTGGGTCTTGTTGGTTAAATCCAGCGTAATCTCGCCCTGAGCATTCTTCCCTTCTTTATGCTCCACCTCTAAATAACCGCTGAGGTTGCCCAGACTGTCATAGCGCATATTTCCCATCGTCGAATAGGCGGTAATTGCCGGTGCATCGGAACTGATTGTCGTTTCTTCATAACCGGCAACCTGGCCAAAACCGTTGTAACTTGTCGCCAATCGTTCCCGCTCGACCATCGTGTCTACCCCTACACCAGTCGCATCCTCGCCGATATTATGCTCCACCTCGGTATAACCGGTCAACTGACCCAGCCGGTTGTATTCCCCGGCGCCCCATGTGGTATATTTAACCAGCCCGTTGTCCGAACTCCGACGCGCTTCCCGGTAATGGGTAAGTTGATTAAAGGCGTTGTAGATGATCCCTTCCCGCCGGTTATTGATCTGCAGTTCCAAAGTCTTTTCTTTGTTTTGATCGTAAGCATAGTTTAGGATCTGCTCTTCGTAATTAATTACCTGCCCCAATTCGTTGTAGTCCGCGCTCAACCGCTGCCGCTCGCTCACCACCCCGGTCACATCTTTATTCACTTCCCGATACCGCGCCAACTGGCCGCTGCCGTTATATTCCATCCCGGACATCTCCAGACGCGCCGTCCCGCCCGGACGGGCCGAGTCCCAGACTTCTTCATCGTAGGCCAGCAACTGCCCATTCTCGTTGTAAACCATATTCGTCCGCGTCGAAATTTTTTCTAAATCCAGCTCGTTGCGCACCTCAATCCCGTCCGCCGCTCCGGCCAAAATCGCCGACTGCTGCGCGCTGCTCAACTCCGCCCAACCAAGCTCCCGGCCTGCTATAACAAAGGTCAGTTTGCTCAGGTAATTCTGCTGATCTTCCGCACTCCAAAATTTATTCCCCTTTTGATCAACGGCATTCCAATTGTCGGGAAGAATCAATTCTTCCACCGCTTCTCCGCTTGTCCGCTCTACCTCCCGGTAACCGGCCAGTTGCCCCAGCGCGTCGTAAACCATCTCGTCGCGGATTAAACTTGTCCTGATGTTCGGCGCATCCGAACTCCAGCCCTGCTCGGCATAGCTGACAATTTGATTAAATTCGTTGTAACTAATCCCAGCGCGCACCCGCAATGTTTCCCGATCAAGAATGTTCCCAAATTGATCTAACCCGCTTTCCAACATCCGCTCACTATAACCGGTCAAATACCCCTGCCGGTCAAACTGCGCCTCCGTCTGGCTGATCTCCTGATAAACATCCAAATTCGCTTTAATCAGCATCGCTCCATTCCCGGTCAGGCTGATCAGTGTTTCACTGCCGTCCGCCAATTCGATCAATACTCCTTCGCCGCCCAAAATCGCTTCCTGATCGGCCGCGCTCAAATCAGACCAGGCTATTTCCAAATTATTAACGATAAAAATTACACCGGCCAGATAGGCCGCCTTCTCCTGAACCGTCCATAACGGTGTTTCTCCATCCGGCCGTTTCTCGGCCCAGTCCGCCGGCAAACTGACCGCGGTCTTCCCATAGGTATGCTCAAGGATATTGGTCCGGGCCGTCCGCCCTAAACTATCGTAAGTCGTCGCCCAGACTTCTCTATCCACCGTCGTCTCCGGACTGCCGCTGTCCTTGCTCAACTCCCGATAACCGACGGTTTGACCTAAGCGATTGTAGACGATCGCATTCCGCTCCGTCTCTTTGCGCAAAACGTAATTTTTACCTCGATAATCTTCCGAGCGCAACTCTCCGACCGTCTGGCCTAAAGCGTTGTAGCCGCCCGACCGCCAATTCACCGTCGTCGTTAAGGCCGTCTGCGCACCGCTGATTTCTTCCTGATAACCGACAACCCGCTCCAAAACATCATAGCGCAGATCTTTACGTTCCACCTTCTGCTCAATTTCTAAATTTATCCGCACCTGCGCTTTCTCCGGATCAAAAACTATCACACTGCCGTCAAACAACACGACCTCTTCCCCAGCTAAAAACCGCTCCTGCTCCTCAACGCTTAAATCATCCCACTTGATCGCCTCGCCACTCAAATTCAGGGTGAACCCGGCTAGATATTCTTTCTGCTCCGCCACGCTCATTGCCGGCCACTGCGCGCTAATCTGCCGGACTCCTTCCCCTTCCTTCTTACTCTCTTCCCGATAAGCAATCATCTGCCCGAGGCTGTTATAGCCGATCCCCGAACGCTCGCTGCGCGTCGTCACCCCTTGCCCATCACGCCGCTCTTCCCGATAACCGATCATCGCTCCCAAACTGTTATAAATAATTTTGCTCATCGTCGCCAACGTCTCACTCGCCGACGTATCCTCGCTCCAAATCTTCTCCCGGTAACCTGCCGCCTGACCGCGGGCGCCATAAACCGTCTCCAGCCGCTCCCGCCGGCTGCGCAAATCCAATTTTATTTCCCGCTTGCTCCCTTCCAGCGAGAACACCCGCCCCTGCCAACTGATCTGCTCACCGTTTAACAACTTATCTTGCTCCTCAGCATCAAGCTCCGACCAGACAATCGACTCGCCATTCAGGTTCAAAACCGCTCCATCCAGATAATGCTCTTTTTGTTCCGAACTCATCGAAACCCAATTGGGCGGTAACTGTTCCAAACTCTTCCCCACCTTATGACTCTTCTCCGTATAGACCTGGTAAACTGCTCCGCTGACCTCGATATCTTCAATCAGCGAGACTTCTTCCCCGCTAAGATCGCAGCCGGTTTTAATTATCTGCTCCTGATAACCGAGCAAAATGTTATCCTTAATCACCCCCCCGCTCCGTTTGCTCTCCGTCACTAAATTCACTTGCCGGCCATCGGCTGTCCAGCCGCTCGTCCGCTCAACCTTTAGGTAACCCGCCTCCTGACCGTAACGATCGTAACTTTGACCGCTGAGTTCAGTCTTTATCGTTATCCCCGGATTAAGGTTGCTCACCCGCTCTTCATGGTAAGCTGCAACCCGACCATAACAGTCGTATTCACCGCCCGACCAAATCCGGCTCAGCGCCCCGCCAAAACCATCTTCCGTCTCCTCACGATAACTGACCACATCGCCATACTGATTGTATTGGCCATCGTGCCAGTTAATCACCGCTTTATTGCCTAACAGATCAATCCGCTTCTCTTGCCTCGCCAGCAACTGACCATAACGGTTATACTCCAACGCCCGCCAATCCAGCGCCTCTAACTTATTTCCTTCGCCATCCAGCCGCTCCTCCTGATAACCGGCTAAACGTCCATATCGATCGCAAACCCCTTGAGTCCATTCCCGCCGGCTCAACATCCCGTTCTCTTCCACCGTCTCCCGATATTTAATCAACTGCTGATAACGGTTGTATTCACCAGCCGACCAGACCAACCGGCTGGTCACCCCATATTCATTCTCATCTCTTTCTTCATAACTCAACAACCGACCATAACAGTCGTATTCCCCATTTCCCCAGTCCCGCCGCCGAATATTGCCTAAACCATCCGTCTCAGCTTCCTGATATTTGACCAACTGGCCGTAACGGTTGTATTGGCCGCCGCTCCATTCCCGCAGACTATCCTGCCCCCGGCTATCCGTTTCTTTCTCCTGATAACTGACCAGCTGACCATAACGATCGTATTTGCCTTGCTCCCAATATCTTGTCCAATCCTGCCCAAGCTGATCATTCTCTGCCTCTTGATATTCCACGACCCGCCCGTAACGATCATAAGCAATCCCCTGCCGACTGACCAGCCGAAGATTATTTAAACTATCCGTCGTCTGCTCCGTATAGCCGCTTAATTGTCCATAGCGGTCGTAGACACCACCGCTCCATTCCTTTATACCGCTGTTGCCTAATATATCTACGCTCTCTTCGCTATATTTTACCAGGTCGCCGAGCCGGTTATACTCTCCGCCGCTCCACTTGAGATGGCTTTCGTTGCCGAAACGGTCCAGTTGCTTCTCGGCATAACCCGTCAATTGCTTTCTGCTGTTATAGGTCCCACCCGACCATTGGCTTTCTTCTCTATTCCCTAAAGCATCAATCTTTACTTCCCGATAATTCAATAGCTGACCATAGCGATTGTAGACCCCGTTGCTCCAGTCAACAATGCTCAGATTCCCCCGACTGTCTTCCTTCTCTTCATAATATCCGGTCAACCGGCCATACTGATCATAACTCCCCTTCTGCCAGTTAACCACCTGCTCGCTCGCTAAAGCGTCCGTCACCTTCTCCTGATACTTCACCAGTTGATCATATTCGTTATACTCGGCGCCCTGCCAGTCCCGGCTGGTCTGATTCCCTAAACTGTCCGTCACTTCCTCGTGATAGCCGACTAACAAATATTCGCCCCGGCCATCCCGTTTGTTCTCATCGTAACGACTGTTCTTCACATATTCCCCGCCACTCCAGATGCGGATACTTTTATTGCCGCGTTTATCGATACTTTCTTCCCGGTAGCTGACCAGCTGTTTGTTGGCGTCGTAGCGGGCATCCGACCAGGCCTTACGGCTTTGGTTGCCGAAAATATCGGTCTCTTCCTCTTGATAGCTGACGACTAACCGTTCCGGATTATATTTAGCGTCATGCCAGTTAACCGTCTGCTCATTGCCGAAAGCATCGGTTGTTTTCTGTTCATAGGCCGTTAACAGTTTCTCCGCCGAGGTTTCGTCATCAGCATAGTAGACCGATCCCGAGGTGTATTCCCCGCCGCTCCACTCCACTTTCTCCTCATTGCCAAACCAGTCCATGGTCTCCGACTGGTATTTATTCATCAACCGTTTCCGGTTATATTCCATCCCAAAGGTGCGCCGGAGTTTAAAATTGCCTTGCGGATCATAAATCTTTTCGTCTTCGATCCGGCTGACCAGATTATCCTGAAAATATACGGTGCGCCCGTCGTCGTATTTGACATAATTGAACTCGCTATTCTGACCGACGATACCTTCCCGCTTCCTGCGCGCCTGATCAATCTCGGAGATTAATTCTTCCGCCTGCTTCTTACTCTCCGTAATCGCCTTGCGCCCGTCAACTTTATTCCGCACCTTCTCCTGCCCGCGATCGCGCCCTTTCTCCAGCTTTTCTTTCTGCTTGATAATATTTTCCTGTTTAGCGGACTTCTCCTTAATTACCCCCGGAGACAAATACCCGCTTTTCTCCTGATCCTCGCGCAGTTTGCGCCCCCGCATCAGACTCCCCCAATCCACCGCGCCGACCGTCGAAAAATAAAAATGGACTATAACCAAACTCAAGGCTATAGTCCGCCGCCAAAATTGACTGAAGAAAAATGAATGATCGTTCATGGTTTTCTCCTTGAATATTTTTTGATTAGCTGTGATTGCGCATATTATAGCAATATTATTACCTGCTAGGAAAGAAAAATTTTGTCATATTTTTTTAATACTTTGTTGTTAAAATATTTTTAGCACCGGACGATAGCATTGTGATTGTTATATAAAAGTATGCAGGTAAAGTGTACAATTTTAATGTTAAGAAGTTGTTAAGACATTGTTAAGATTGTGTTAAGATTTATTTTTGTGCTTTGTATTGATTTTTAGATGAAATTAACTTTTTTTTATTTTTATTAAGCCAAAATCGGTAAAAATTCGGTAAAAAATAAAGGGGGGTTAAACTGAGTTTATTGCTTTTAAAATATCCGCTGGTTTTTTGATCAGGAGATCGGCGCCGGCTTGTCTTAAAACTGCTCCGGTGAAATCTTTGTTCCACAAACAGCCAACCGCCCGAAGCGAAAAAATTTTCTTCCGCACAGCGCAGGCCATTTTCATATCGTCAATATTATCGCCAAAATAAAAAATTTCTTTTTTTTGCGCCTTCAGCGCCCGGATGGCCTTCAACAGCGGATAGGGGCTGGGTTTTCTCTGTTTTATCCCGGGTAAATCATCCTCGGTAACCAGCATTTTAAAAAAATTCTTCAGCCCGAATTTCTCCAAAGCCAGTTTGGCGTCACCCAAAGGACGGCCGGTAACAACCCCTAACTCTCCCCTCAGCGCTAATTTGGAAAAAATATTTTTCGGGATAAATAACCGCTCATTGTTATATAAACCGGGTTTAAACCAATAGCGGCGCTTGCGGTGATAAAACTTCTCAAAATGTTCACCCAAATAAATTTCCTGAAACATCTCTTTCATCAACCGGTAATCGGGTTGTTCTTTACCTTTCCCCCGTTTGATCAAATCCGTGAGCAAAGAAAAACTCAAATCCCAGTCATTATTAAAATTACCCTGTTTTTTCAAAAACCCAATTTTCTTGTCCCAGAAAAAATTCCCCGTCAGTTTTCTCCCCAAAACCCCTTCAAAATACAAATAACAAGTCTGCCGAATACTCCACCGATAAGAAGAAGATACATCGACAATCACCCCGTCCATATCAAACAAAAAAACCTGACTGGGGTCAGGTCTTGCAATCACACATTCTCCCCTTCTAACCGTTTTAGTCTTCTGCTAACTGTTGCATAATGAACGCCCAAATGCTGAGCAATTTCCTTTAAACTATATCCGTAATCCTTATATGCCGTAAGCATACCGTCGCTTTTCGTTAACACTTCCGACAAAGAAGGACGGATTGGTTGTCTTTGGACACGAGGAATTTCTTTCTCATCTGCAACGCTCGCTTGTAAATTTTTAATGAATTTCTCACTGCCAAAATAGATTTGTCCTTTCAATTCATCCCAGGGTTTATGCCGTAATCCTTCTTCCACAAATTTCACATACGATTGGATCGCATCCTTTCGCTGTTTGCCAAACTGTGACAACAGCCAATCCCTATTTAAATGCAAGGAACTATCTTTAAGACCGACGGTAGCTTGATAACTGCTCCACCCGTATTGACTAGGCCTCTGACACATTTTTGCCCTGACCGGATTTAAAACCACATAGCGGCATACCTCTAATAGATGACTATCCTTCTCCACAAGTATGCCTTTAAACCGTCCTTGAAACAAATGCCCCACTCGCTTGTGGACAAAATTAAAATATTGCGTGTATTCCCCGTTTAATTGCCGCATACCCTTAGACACGTTTCCCAGAACAGTTTCCATCACCAGATGGTAATGATTATCCATTAAGCAATAGGCATAACAGAGCCACTGATACCGCTTGGCAACTTCAGCCAGAAGCTGGAGAAAATATTGTCGATCTTTTACCGTACGGAATATTCCACCCCGGTTATTTCCGCGGCTGGTGAGATGATAGACGGCGCCTTCGTAGGAAATTCTTAATGGTCTAGCCATAATGTCCGTATTTTAACAAATTAAATGTGATATTGCAAGACCTGACCCCATTTCCATTAGGCGATGTTTAGGGTTAGGTGGAAGGTTGTGCCTTCGCCGGGTTTTGATTGGACGGTGATGTTTCCTTTGTGGGCTTCCACTATGTCGCGGATGATGGTTAGGCCGAGGCCGGTGCCTTCGTATTCATGGTTTTCTCCGTCTATCTGGAAGGACGGCTCCCAAATACGGGACAGTCTTTCTTCGGGTATTCCGCTGCCGGTATCCTGAATGGTAATCTTTACCCCGCCATCCTTTTGTTCCGCCCGCAATAAGACATGACCTTCTTTGGTAAATTTCCAGGCGTTGTCTAAAAGATTATGAAAGATCTTTTTCAAGTCTTCTTCGTTGCCAAGGATAGACGGCAGCCGGGGAATATCCACTTTTATTTCCAACCCTTTGCTTTGATAGGCCGCTTGAAAGGCCTGGGCGATAGCTTTAATCAAAATTTTGATATCCAGCGGTTTTAATTCATAACTGTTACTCAGTATTTTATCAAAGATCGTGTTCATATTGAAAAATTGTCCAAGGGCTTCGCCCAGGAAATTTATCTGATAACCCAACGCTTTGGTTACCGCCTCTTTTTCCGTTTCGTTTTTTGACTGAACCAACGAACTGTAAGTCGGGCTCATTGTTTTGTAAATCATATTCTTCATATCGTGGGCGAGATTTTTTGAATAAATCGAACGTTTCTCCATAAACAACGTATGCGACAAATTACTTTCCGCCACCCGGACAATCTCCAGCAATTTCTGGATGTCTTCCCGATGATACAACTCCCCTTTCGGCTTTTTACCCAAAGACAACAGGCCGGCCAGCTGATTATCGACAAATAAAGGAAGACACAACTCGGCGGAAAGCGTATCCATCGTCGCCAAAATCCGCAGTAATTCCGGTGTAGGGTTATCCCCGGTTAAATCTTCCCTTAACAACGGTTTTTGGCGCACAGCCAGAAACTTAAGCAACGGTTCATTCCCCTTTAAGGTAACCCAGGAAAACAGCCAATTGCCAAATTCGTCTTTCCCTACCTGCGCCATCGGACAAAACTCTTTGCGGTTTTTATCATAGATAAAACAGGAAACACAATCGGTATTCATAATCTTCGATATCCCGCTAACCATCCCGGAAACAACATCAATCGAGGTATAAAACCGCTCCGACGATACAGCCAGGGTATCCAATTTTTTCCAATACCGATACTTATCCCCCAGCATCACCGGCTTAAAATACCCGGTCAACCAGCGATGAAGATAGGGAGCTAGGAAAAACACTATAATAACAAGAAATACTATGCCAATTGTTGAATGTCTCGAAAATACAAATAACGGTAGGAAAACCAATGCAGTTATTATAACATAGAGGATATAACTTACTCCATACCGCCAGGCCAAGTCTATATCCATTAAGCGGTAATGGATAATAGCATAAGAAATAATTAAAGCATAAGAAATAATCAAAAAATCATGAGGAAAAGGCTCATAGTTAAAATAAATTGCAACAAAATGCATCAAACCACCCAATGCCGCAATACTAAATGCAGTGAAAAGATATTTCAATTGATTCTTTTTATACCCAGAAGAAATCTTATACACATTAAATGTTGTTCCTATTACAACTATGCATAAAAATGTAAAGAATAGAACAAAAAGAATAAAAATCTTACCTGGAACAATGACAAAATAAGGAGCAAATGTAATTATTTTTTTAATAAAGAGAGGACTAAATATAAAAGGAATGAACAATGAACCAATGAGATAAAATACATTGACAATATTATTTTTTTCCGGCAATTTTCCGATAAATGCTAAAGTAAACCGAAGATAAAAGGGTACAGTAAAAATAGCAAATATGTAAATAATTTGTGTATAAAAAAGAGCCTGATCATTATCCTTGATTAAACTTACTACGAAAGGATAACTTGTCCAAAGTCCCATAAAAATATTAGAAATAAAAAAAGTTTTATTTATTGTATTTTTAGGTTCTTTAGAATAGACAAATATTCCTAAAACTATACAAACTAAAAAGGCGATTAAAGAAGCAAAAGAATAAATATTCATTTTTTAAATGGTTAAGAACTTATTTTATGTGTATACTTCTTAAAACAATTTAAATAGTCCTCACTAATTATTTCATTAAAACTTCTAAATTCTGCCAATCCAAATCCATGTTTTTTAGCCAAATATCCAATTTCTATTACTTTTTCCAGAGTAATATTTGTTCCTATAGAATAAGATTCATATCTTTCTTCTAAAGCTAAAATCATCGCTTCAGCCATACAAGCATAACATAATCCCGAAGGTAATCCATAATAAAAATTAAAATCAGGTTCGCCTGGAGGCTTTATCAAGCCACCATCCAAAATTAATACATCATTACGTTTATTTATATTTTTAGGATCCACATTCCTGGGGCGGGAAACATCACAAACTATTGTTCCGGGGGAAAGTGTTCCCAAATCTATTAATGGAAAAGGCGTGTTGGTAGCAGTAATTATTATATTGGCATGATTTGCAGCTTTTGAAATTTCTTTTTCTATTTCTACAATTACTTTTTTGTTTTTTAATTTTTCTGCTATTTTTTTTAATCTTGTTTCATTTCTTGCCACTAAGATCAAATGCCTAACCTTATTAGCAAAAACTGCGGCACAAATACTTCCGATATTACCTGAAGCGCCAATAATAACGAGCTTTGCTTTCGACAAATCAATCCTTAATCTTTCTGCTATAACATAAATAGTTTCGATTGTTGCCGCAACAGTATACGATGCTCCGGTGGTTATCGGAACATCGAGAGCCTCAGCAATCCTTAATCCTTTTCTACCCACCTGTGAAAGATAACCATTAAAACTGATAATTTTTGCGCCAAGATCTTGAGCATACTTTCCAGCTTCAATTGCTTTAGTAAGAACAAGTTTACTTTCTAAGCTTTGAATTTGTTCTGGTATAAGTATGCAAAGCATAAGTTCACCCAAAACCGTTTTACCGGTTAGTGAAGTAATACTGGTGATTCTTGAAACTTTAAATGGCTTAATCCATTCCATTAATTTAGTTATTATTGTCTTCTTCTTTTTACTTACTTCCGGTTCCCAAGAAGAAAAAAGTTCTAAATCTAATGGATGGACAATGCAAGCGAAATCGATCATGGCTTTATTTGTGATAATATATCCTTAATAATCAACTTGGTTTTTTCTTTCAAAGTATGTCCAATATACATTTCAATATTAGGTAATCCCCAAGAAAGATCGACTATAAATTCCATCTTCGTTCCTTGAGGCTCCTGCAACAATTTACAATATCCCTCAAATATTTCCATATCCCCACTTAATCTTTCAAAATTAATTGTATAGTTTTTGTCATCATAATTCAACTTAAGCTGCATCTCCACATCTACACCTTCCATATCTATTGTCCCATCAACAATTGCTTCTACGGGAGATATTTCCGTTTGATCATATTTTTTTACTTTAGGCAAAGACCGTAAATTTTCCGGTGTTTTGAGAAAATTATATACACTTAGAATATCACTGGAAATTAAGAGCGTAATAACAATACTTCGTTGATCGAGACTACGGCGCTCACCTTGACGCTGTTTCGCTTCAGGGTGAACACCTTCAGTGACGACAGAACTTCTCCGTTCCATATTTCTCCGGCTCCCTTGCCGGCGATTTGGCGGCAAGCGATCCAAGTCTTTAAGTAAATCAAAAGTTCTTTGATCAATTTCAATCTCTTTATATTTTTTTTTCATTTTTCTGTCCCTCACTTTACTATAATGTAAAAATTTTTAAATAATCAACTGGCTATGTTCATTGCACTAAAGACACTGAAACTTTTATTGACCGAGGTCAGCTCGATTTTGTTTTGTTATATTTACTATTAATACAAACCAGTATTATATAGTATTTGCTATCTTGTTAATTTGCGCAGAAGTTCTTAAGGTCGGTTTTGTTCTTGTATTTGGCATTCTTTGCTCGTCATAAAATAAAAAAACCCCTTAAAAGTTTTAAGAGGTTTTTCTGAAAATATTTCTAAAAAAAAATGCTTTTTTTCGCTTTTCCGTAACCGGAAAATCTTCATCGTGGCGGCATTTTAGCAAAATAATTTATTGCTGTCAAGTAAATTTTTATTTTTTTTGGTCTCCAATAAGGTCTAAATTTTTAAAATTTCTTTGGCTTTGTCCGCTAGTTTTCCGATCTCTTTGGCTCCCAGATGATAAGTGTTGGACATCTGCTCGATGCTCTTGGCGATATCGGGGAAGGCGGTGATTATTACCACCGGCATTTTTTTTAGTTCGGGGTTTTCGTTCTGCCTGAGCCATTTCAGCACATCGGTTCCGTTCATATCCGGCATCAGCAAATCGAGGGTCATCAAATCAAACTTCTCTTTGTTCAACATTTCTATCGACTGTCTTCCGGTAAACGCTTCGCTGACCAAAAAAGCAGATTTTTCCAACTGTTCCCTAATTGCCCTGACGACGCTTTTATTGTCGTCAACAACTAAAACCCGGATTTCTTTAGGCATGGTTTTTTCTCCTTTATTTTTCCGCTGAGCGGATGGTGTTGGCCATCAGCATGGTGATGGTCATCGGGCCGACACCGCCGGGAACCGGGGTAATGGCTTGGACCTTTCCTTTAACTCCTTCCAAATCCACATCGCCGCATAATCCTTCCGGCAAGCGGTTTACGCCAACATCGATCACTACCGCGCCTTCTTTAACCATATTTTCGGTGACAAATTTCGGTTTGCCGATCGCGGCGATCAGGATATCGGCCCGCCGGCAGACAGCGGCTAAATCCTTCGTCTGCGAATGACAGATCGTGACGGTAGCATTTTCCGACAACAGCAGTAAGGCCACGGGTTTACCGACAATATTGGACCGCCCGAGCACCACCGCCTCTTTACCGCTGATCACCGTTCCGCTTCGTTGCAGCAGTTCAATGATCCCGGCCGGGGTACAGGGAATAAAAATTTTTTCCTCAATAATTTCCGCCCAGCTTTTTTTAGAAAGAAGTTTTCCCATATTTACCGGATGAAAACCGTCCACATCTTTATCCGGAGAAATTGCTAACAAGACCTTGTCGGCATTCAGACCTTTGGGCAAGGGCAATTGGCAAAGGATACCGTGAATCTTCGGGGAGTTGTTCAGCCTGTGAATTAATTCTAATAATTGGCTTTCCGAAATGTTTGCTCCTAAATGATGATGTTCGGAATACACCCCCAGCTCCTGAGAAACTTTAACCTTCTGGCCGATATAAACCTGCGAGGCCGGATCGTCACCGACCAGAATAGTGGCCAATCCGGGGATTACTCCTCTGGTTTTCAATTTTTCCACTTTACTCTTTAACTCTTCGCGAATCTGGCGGGCAATCTCTTTGCCGTTAATAATTTCTGCAGACATGGATTAGAACCTCCGGGTAAGTTTTTTTATTCCCTCTTTTATAAAGAGGGGCAGGGGAGATTTGATCAATATTTCAAAATCCCCCTTAATCCCCCTTTCAAAAGGGGGAACACAAAAAAAAAATATTAGATTTTCTACACGTTTAATTCTGCCTCTATTTCAGCAACGAAAAGATTATGTTTTTTTCGTCGTAAACTCCCCATTTTTGGATCGCCAGCTGCAATTCTTTGTAGTCGGCCGGAACTTCCGTGAAAGGGATTTTCTTATGGACCAGATCAATGGCCTGATGGAAAGCGGCTGCCCCGGCTGCCAAGCCCAGCGGATGCCCGTGAATCCCGCCGCCCGCGCCGATTAACACATCGTCGCCAAAATCCTCCATCAATTTTCCGACCACCCCCGGATGCATCCCCGCCGAAGGACAGGGAAGAACCCGTTTCAAATCATAAAAAGGCGCGGTCAACTCCTGGCCTATCCGAAGAACGCGTTCTTTCAGCATCGGCACTTTGCCAAAATAACTGGGATAAACAACCATATCCGCCCCGCTCAACCGGGCCAGTTTACCCAAGACTAAACTGGAAGTCATCCCGTATTCCGGAGAAGTAAAAAGCGTCCCGGCAAAATCCGGGTGGGCCAGAATCGGCACATTGATTTCTTTCGATTCGGCTAAAGCGCTCATCGCCGAAAAACTTACCGTATAAGTATTGACCATTAAACAATTGGCTCCCGCCTTAATTGCCCGCCGGGCTTTCTCGAACATCTTATCTAAATTATCGGTAATGTTGATCGCGTATAAAACTTTCCGCCCGGTTTCCTGAAAAACTTTCTCGCAGCTTTTTAAACATACTTCCAATCTTTCATCGACGGAACAGAAGGCCGGATCGGCCAACAGCTCGTCATCCTTAATAAGGTCAATTCCGCCTTTACCCAACTCCCAGAGCATTTTACCCAAGACTTTCGGCGGCAGGCCAATACAGGGTTTAAACATCGCGCACAACAGCGGCCGGTCCTGGATCTTCAGGAGTTTGCGCAATCCCTCAATCCCGAATTTCGGTCCGGAATATTTTTTCACGAACGACTGCGGCAAAAATATATCCAGCAGCTTCAACTTGCTGACCATTGAGATGTTTCCATAAACGGCGGTGAGCAGTTGCGGGATCTGGCCATTGATGTTGGCGGCCGGAAAAGCCAGAAGAAAAATAAATTTCCGGTCTTCATCCATCTTCGGAGAATCAACTTCGTAACTGGGAATTTCCTGAACACTGATTACCTTGGCCACGCATCTACCCCGAATTTCGTCGCTTTCCTCAGGTAAGGACACCCAGGTCCCGGTCGATTGTTCCAAAGCAAGCGATTCCACTTTCTTCAACAAATCCGCGGATTTTGCCTGCATATAATAAAGGGCAAAAATATAATTCTCCTTATCCACACTTTCCCAAAGATTAAAAATCTGCTGATCTAACCGCATACTTCCTCCTTGTAGTTATTTTTAAAAATCCCTTATGATTGCAACTGCTCTTTTACACTACATTGCTTATTATTTAACATTTTGTAGTGTAAAATTAAGTTTATCTATTTCTTCTCCTAATAATGGCAATTGCACTTTAGCTTCCTCTAACATTCTTACAATCGTCTGTTGCCTTAGGAAGATTTTCTATCATCTTTTCTATTTTCTTTTTGGCGCCAAGATAATATTCTCTACTTTCTGATAGAACACCTTGCAATATCTTCATCTTAATACACCTCTTACACTACATTATACAAAAAAATTGCAAATGTAGTGTAAAAATTATTTCATTTCCATAATATACTGCACAACCTCTAATTCATTTTTATCAAACCAGATCAAATTGCAGTTCGAACAAGTATCAATCTCCAGCCAATGCGGTAAAATTCCTGTATACCCTGCCCGAAACATTTTTTGACCACAAGTCGAACAAGTGAGCAAAGAAGAGGACTCCTTCGTAATAGACACTTTCCAATCCTTGGCGACAAAGTGGACAAGAAAAATTATCTGGTGAAATCGGAATATTCCCTCTGAAAATATCGCTTAACTCTTTATCTATATAAGCCGGCTTTATTTTATCGTCACCGTCTCCTTTGACCCAAGTATTTGGTGTAAGCCAGGTTAATTGAGACAGTTGAACTAAATTAAAAGGTCCATCCCATTTACCTTCGTTAGAAACATACCAGAATTTCTGAACCGTCGGAAAAGAAATAGGGATTACTTCGGTTACCGATACCCTTTCTTTTGCCGATGATTCTAAAATTTTTAAATCAGCATGAGCCATATCTAATAAAATATTGATTCTTTTGTTTATTGGTGGATGGGTGGCAAATAGGTTTGCGAATAATCCTTCTTTTTCATCCAATTTGCTGTGTCGAGGGTTGACAATAAATATAGGAGATAATGCCTCGGAAGGTAAATGATCTCCGTGCCAACCTTTGCTAATAATATAAAGCGCCTCAGCTAAAGCAAGCGGATTTCTGGTCATTCGCACCGCCGTAGCATCAGCGCGATATTCTTTGGCACGGGAAATACAAGTCTTTAGCAAAGCATCCAATAAATCCAAGATATAATAACCAGAAAGAGAGATAGAAGAAGAAACCGAAGACAATAGAGAATCTCCCTGAACAAGATGACTAACTTCGTGAGCGATTACCGCTTCTAATTGGCTACGATTTAGCTTGATTAATAATCCTTCACTAACTCCAACAACACATCGCCTTTTAAAATCAGAGATAGCAAAAACATTTAAATAACTTGAATCAACTACATAAGTTTCAATCCGGAATCTATCACCTATAGACAAGGAAAACTCTTCAACACGTTCTTCACACTGACTTTTAATTTTACCAAAGAATTATAAAGCGCAACAAAAAAAAGCGCTATCAGAACCGCAACAATTAAAACAATTACTAATTCCATCGTTTTCCCTTCATCCTTTTTAAAATTTTATTTTGGCACGATAAATTTGCCGGTGGCGGCGGCCGCCAATTGCTGATCTTCTTTTCTGATTTCTGCGCTGGCAAAAACTATTCTTTTATTGGCCTTCTCAATCTTGCCGTGAATAAAAAGTTTTTCTCCGATTTTGGCCATCTGCACAAATCGAACATTCATCTCCGCCGAAACCACCGTATAGCCGGCCTTCCAGATTAAATGTCCCATCGCCTCGTCCAAAAGCGTAGCGATGATCCCGCCATGTAAAACATCAATATATCCCTGGAACTTTTTCGGCGGGACATAGACGGCCTCGGATTGATCTCCCTTAACCACCCAATCAATCTGCAGACCATCAGGATTATTTTTCCCGCAAGCAAAACACCACCCATCATCCAACAATTCCATAAAAACTCCTTCCCTAGACCCCTCGTACCCTTGACCCCTTGATCCCTGCCTTTCTCAATGCCGGAAATGCCTTGTTCCCGTAAAGAGCATCGCTATCTTGTTCTGATTGCAGGCGGCGATTGAATCGTTATCCTTTATTGAACCGCCGGGCTGGATAATCGCTTTGACCCCGATTTTTGCCGCCGCTTCCACTACATCCGGGAAGGGGAAAAAAGCATCGCTGGCTAAAACCAACGGTTGATTACCAACCTTGGGCAGGATATTTTTTTCGATTTCATCCATTTTGAATTTGGCGATGCGCAAAGCATCGATCCGGGACATCTGTCCGGCACCAATGCCGACGGTTTGTGTTCCTCGGACTAAAACTATCGCATTGGATTTGACATACTTGCAGACCTTCCAGG
>JBDRON010000023.1:0-21756 GCA_043810025.1 Elusimicrobiota bacterium | reverse complement strand
GATGAGGAAGCCACTGCGGAACTGAAAGAAGAAATTTTAAAAATTACGAGCGGGTCTGCGGCGGAAAATATTGCCGGGTTTTACATCCCTTTCCGGCTTAACTTTTTGGGGAAATTTATCCGTTTTGGCGGTTGTCAGCAGGAAAAACATCTGCGTCTGTTTCGCAGAGGACAGGGCCAATTCACCGTTGACGCGGTTCATGAAAAAATGGCGGTGGATGGTAAAATTGGCCATTTGAATTCGCTGATTAATCATTATAGCTATGATAATCTGGAAGACTATTTTTCTAAACTGAATTGTTATACCTCGTTGGCGGCAATTAAATTAAAGAATAAAGGTAAAAAATTTCATTTTTGGCAGATTTTTTTACCGCCTTGGGTGTTTTTTCAGAAATATTTTTTGAAGCTGGGTTTTTTTGACGGCTGGGCCGGTTTTCTTTGGGCAATTTTATCCGGTGTCTATGTCTTTGTCAAATATCTTAAATTATGGGAACTACAGCAGCCTAAGAGCAAAACGGCAGCCTAAAAGCAAAACGGCAGCCTAAAAGCAAAACGGCAGCCTAAAAGCCTAAGAGCCTATAAGTCTGAAAGCAACAGATCAGGATCTCTAAATCTTTTAGACTCTTAGACTCTTAGACTCTTAGGCTCTTAGGCTCTTAGGCTGACTTTAATACTATGCGTTTAAAAATATTTCATTTGGATTCGGAAAGAAGCTGGCGGGGCGGAGAACAGCAGGTCTTATATCTGGCCGAAGAGTTGGAAAGAGCCGGGCAGACAAATTTTATTATTGCTCCTGCGCAGACCAGATTGGAGACTAAAACCAAATCTCTGGGGATAAGATTTTTTCCACTTTCCATCGCCGGAGAATGGGATCTGAAAGCGGTTTGGCGCTTAAGAAAATTAATCCGTGCAGAATCGCCGGATATTTTGCATTGCCATTCGGCCCATGCCCATGCAATTGGTTTGTTGGCTTGCCTGGGAAAAAATTCTCCCAAACTGATTGTCTCGCGCCGGGTAGATTTCCCGATTCGTTATAAAGGCAAATATACCTGCAAGATAGCCAAAATAATTGTTGTTTCCGAAGGAATAAGGAAGGTTTTGTTAGCTGGAGGAATAAAAGACGAAAATATTGCGGTAGTTAAAGATGGAGTAGATTTAGCTTATTTTCGAAGACAACCTTGCGAACATCTTTATAAAGAATTAAAGCTGGTTCACGATCAACCGGTGGTCGGAACAGTGGCCGCTTTGGCTCCGCATAAAGATTATCCCAATTTTTTGCAGGCGGCTTATTGGATTCACCAAAAAATGCCGGAAGTGCAATTTCTGATTGTTGGGGAAGGTGAGGAAGAAAATAAAATAAAAGAGTTGACCAGGAAATTGGGTTTAGAAAATGTTGTAGTTTTTGCCGGGTTCCGTTCGGATATCCCGGCGGTTTTATCCCTCTTCGATGTTTTTGCGCTTTCTTCTTACCTGGAAGGGATGGGACAGGTTTTAGTGGAAGCGATGTTGGTAGGTTTACCGGTAGTCGCCACCAATACCGGTGGGATCCCGGATGTTGTAGTGGATGGCCTGACCGGATTTTTGGCGCCGCCGCGCGACAGCGAAAAATTAGCCGGCAAAATTATCGAACTTTTGCAGGATAAGGATAAACGCCTTGGTTTTGCCGTGGCCGGCCAAAAAAGGGCGCTGGAATTCAGTAAACAGAAAACGGCGAAAGAGACGGAAAAGATCTACTTTCAGGTCATGAGTCTTGGGTCGTGAGTCTTGGGTCCTCATAACCCATGACCCATAACTCATGACCTGGGTTTTTTTTGCTAATTAGGTGAAAACAATGAATATTCTTTATTGGCTTTTAGGTTTAGGGGTAGTCGGTTTTTCGGCCCGCTGGAATTGGTGGCGGCGGTCGAAACCGGGGATTCCCCTTTTGATGTATCATAAAATCGGGCCGGTACCCAAAAATTCCCGGTTAAAAAAATTATGGGTTACACCGGAACAGTTTGAACGACAGTTAGGCTATCTGAGTTCTGCCGGTTATCGGCCGGTCAGTTTTAATTTGCTGGAAAAACATTTGCAAGGCCGGGCTAATCTGCCGCTGAAACCGGTAATCGTCACGATCGATGACGGCTACGAAAATAATTATACTTACGCCCTTCCCTTACTGCAGAAGTTTGGTTTCCAGGCGACAATTTTTCTGGTGACCGAAACAATTGGGCAAACCAATCTTTGGCACGACCCGCAAAGCGAGGAGCGTCTGCCGATGCTTAACTGGGAACAGATTCGGGAGATGAAATTAAAAGGGATAGAGTTCGGTTCTCACACCCTTACTCATCCGAATTTGGAAAAATGCGACCGGGAAAAAATAATTAATGAAATTACCCAAAGCAAGAAGATTTTAGAGGAAAATTTAAAACAGAAAGTAAATGTTTTTTCTTATCCTTACGGAGGCGGGGCTTTTTCGCCGGAGATTCAGCAGATTGTTCAAGAGGCCGGCTATACTTTTGCCTGCGCGATTCGGCAGGGGAAGGCTGAGGTGGTTGCCAAGAATTATTATTGTTTGAAACGGCTGCTGATCAGAGGCGACGATAATTTGCTGGATTTTCAGATCAATTTGTTTTCCGGACGGAGCAGGTTTTAAAAGATCAAAAATAAAAAAACTTATTGCATGTGTTATGACTTTTGCCGGGGGAGCTTTTGACTTTGTAGTTTGCCGATTTATCGGCGCTTTAAGGCGCCCCCATAAATGGGACAACTACAGCTTCAGAATTCAGAATACAGGAGCCAGAATTAAAAGGAATCGAATCTTTTATTCTGTATTCTTGACTTGTATATGCCCAATATAAAAAAAATTTTAGTGATTCAATTGCGGCGGATCGGGGATGTGGTTTTGACTACGTCGGCGGTGGAGGCTTTGCGGAAAAAATTCCCTGAAGCTCATATCGATTTTTTGGTGGAGCCGGCCTCGGCGCCGGTCTTGCGGGGAAATCCCAATATCGATCAGGTTCTGGTTTATGATAAAAAAAAATCTCTCCTTTGGCTGGGGAAAATTTTTTGGGCCCGCTATGATTTGGTCATCGATTTTCTGAACAATCCCCGCAGCGCCTTGTTGACTTTTTTCGGTTTTGCGAAAATCAGGCTGGGGTTTAAATATGCTTACAAAGGGCGGTCCTGGGCCTATAACCTTAAACCGCTGCCCGATCCTAAAAATAAGTATATGGTGGATTACAAATTTGACCTCTTGCGGCCTTTGGGGATCGAACGGAAAAATGAAAAACCCTTGCTGGTTGTTGACCACAAAAGTTTGCGGCAGGCCAAAGAATTTTTTCAATCGTTTGGTCCCCATCCCTGGGTGGGGATCAGTCCGGTTTCCCGCCGGGCAACGCGGGTTTGGAAAAAAGAATATTTCGCTAAAATTTCCGATTATCTGACCGAAAAATACAAAGTAAAAGTCATATTTTTCTGGGGCCCGGGGGAAGAGGAAACTATTGCTCAGATATTTTCTTTGCTCCGCTTCCCGGCCGTGAAATACTTGCCGCAAGGTTTGGAAAAATTGATTGCTTTTATCAGTTGCTGCCAGCTCTTTATTTCCAACGATAACGGGCCGCGGCATCTGGCGGTCGCCTTGGGTGTTCCGACGGTGGGGGTTTTTGGAGCGACTTCGGCGATAGCTTGCACCCCGGTTGAAGATCAACACCGGGCAATTCAATCACCGTTGAATTGCAGTCCCTGTTTTAATAATCAATGTCCGACAATCGAATGTATGGAGCAGATTAAACCGGAAGCTGTGTCTAAAATTATCGATGAGCTGGTCAACAAGAAGATTGTTCGGTTTTAATAGTGGACAGTGGTTAGTGGTCAGAATTTAAAAAATTCGAATCCCTCAATCTGCTCACTGACCACCGCTCACTGACCACTGGATTTTATGAACTATCGAATACTTGGCCCGGTTTTGCCGGTTTTATCGGCGCTTTATGGTTTGGCCGTTTGGTTTAACCAGCGCCTTTTTTATTGGCAAATCAGAAAGCGAAGAAAACTTCCCTTTCCGGTAGTTTGTGTCGGCAATATTACCGCTGGCGGAACAGGAAAAACTTTGGCGGTGATGGCGATCGGCCGGCTGCTCTTGGAAAACAAAAAAAAATTTGTTATACTAACCCGTGGTTATTGCGGCAAAAGTAAGGCAGTGGAAATTGTCAGTGACGGGCCTAAAGTTTTTCTTAGCGCTCAGCAAGCGGGTGATGAAGCCTGTCTTTTGGCGAAAAGCCTATCTGTCCCGGTAATTAAAGGGGCTGATCGTTATCAAGCCGGGCTGGCGGCTTTCGAAAAATTTAAGCCTCAAGGGGCAATTTTAGACGATGGGTTTCAGCATTGGCCGCTGAGCCGGGATTTGAATATTATTTGTATCGATTGTCTCGATCCTTATGGCGGCGGCCATCTTCTTCCCTGGGGGATGTTGCGGGAACCTTTAACCGGGTTACGAAGGGCAGATCTGTTTCTACTTACCCACAGTGATCTGGTAGATAAGGAAAAGATTGAAAGCATAAAGAAGAATTTGCGCAATTGGAATCAACGGGCCGAGATCGTGGTGAGTTGCCATCAGCCGCTGTATTTTTACCCGCATTGGCGCCGAGAGGAAAAGATAGAATTAAAGGATTGGGTGAGCAAAGAGGTGTTGGCTTTCTCCGGCGTGGGAAGCCCGAAATCGTTTTTGGATACTTTAAATAGAATTGGTTTGAAAGTGACGGAGTCGGTTAGCTTCCCCGACCATTTTAATTTTACGGAGGAGAAATTATCCGCTCTGAAAAAACTATCGGAAACAAAAAATATCCCCTTAGTAACTACCGCCAAGGATGCGGTAAGACTGCCGGGGAATTTCCCCTGTTTTGTGCTGGAAGTAAAGCTTGAGATTACAGAAGGAGAAAAGGTTTGGCGCGAAAAAATATTGCCACTGTTTATTTAGAATTCAGTCTGGCTAAACTTTTTTCTTTTTTGATTAAATTATTACCCTGGTCCCTGACATTGCGGCTTGGGCAATTGTTGGGATGGTTGGTCGGAAAATTTTTTATCAAAAGAAATAAAATTGCCCGGCAAAATTTGTCGCTGGTTTTTCCGGAGAAAGCTGAACGGGAAAAGAGCGCGATAATCGGAAAAGTCTGGCAAAATTTGGGACAGATGCTGGTGGAGTCTTTGAAAATCCCCCAGTTTAAGAAAAAACATTTTGCCCGTTGGACCACTTTGATCGGTCGGGAAAATGTGGATCGGGCCTTAGCTGGTGGGAAGGGTGTAATTTTTTTAGTTGCTCATTTTGGTAATTGGGAGATGGGTGGGGCAGTGGTTTCCCATTCTGGCTATCCTTTGGCGGTAATCGCCCGTCCTTTAGATAATGAGTTATTAAATGGAGAAGTGAATCGCATTCGCAGCTGTCATGGAGCAACGATTTTGTCCAGCCGAAACGCGGTTAAAGAATCATTGCGTTGGTTGAGAAATAACGGCGTTTTAGCGATACTGATTGATCAGAATTTTTATCAGGGCGGTATATTTGTGGATTTTTTTGGCCGTCCGGCGGCAACAACCAATATTGTTCCTTTGCTGGCCGCAAAAACCGGAGCGAAAATATTGCCGATATTTTGCCGGCGGGAAAATGGCAAAACAGTTATTGCGATTGAAAAAGAAGTAGAGATCAATAATCTGGACAGCGTAGCGGCGACAGCCAAACTGACCGGGATTATCGAAACTTGGATACGACGGTATCCGAAGGAATGGTTTTGGATTCATGATCGCTGGAAAAGAAAACCTTAGAATTTTAATTGTTTGCTGGGATAATATCGGGGATGTAGTTTTGGCCACGCCGCTAATCAAAAAATGGCGTAAATCTTACCCCCAGGCGCATATCGCCGTGCTGGTAAAAGATTATACCCAGTACCTATTGCAGGAGAATCCTTATTTTGATGAGTTGATTGTCCACACGCCTTTCTGGGCAAAAGATTATACCGGTTTAAAAAACGGCTGGCGGGATTTTTGGCGTTTTGCCAAAGAACTGCGGCAAAAAAAGTTTGATCTGGCAGTGATCACCAACGCTGATTGGCGCAAGGCTTTGCTGATCCGCCTGGCCGGTATTTCTCACCGCTTGGGGCATCAGCGGAAGATGTCCAGGTTTTTGCTAACTGCGGCGATCTCCTCCAGCGAAAAAAATAAGCATATTGTCCAATATCACTGGGAGCTTTCGCCAAAATTTGAGTTGACAGTGAGCGAAGATCCCGAAATATTTGTCCCGAAAGAATTGGATCGCTGGGTAGAAAACTTTTGGCGGATGAAAAAAACTCTTACCGGGACACCGGTCTTGGGGCTGCATCCTTTTGCCGGCAATATTTCCCGTTGTTGGCCGGAGGAAAATCTAATCGAGCTGATTAATCAGTTGGTGGCTCAAGGATGGGAAGTGCTCATTTTTTCCCATGAGAAAGAAAGCCTGTTGGCTAAAGGAATAAAGGTGAATTTGCTGGCTTCGGTTAATTGGATTAGAAATATTCCTTTTCCTAAAATTTTAGCCTTAATGCGCAGCTGCGATGTCTTTTTGGGTAACGATTCCGGCTTGCTGCACTGCGCGGCGGCATTGAGTATGCCGGTGGTTGGTATTTACGGCCCCTCCGATTGGCAGCGGAGCGCTCCTTGGGGAGATAAGGCAAAAACATTGCGTGCAAATTTGGAATGCGCTCCCTGCGGCAGCGATCCGAAATGTAAAGATTTAAAATGTTTAAAATTGATTTCTCCCGAAGAAGTAAAACAGGCTGTTTTACAGCAAATAAAATTGTCGAATGCCGGGCAAATAAGGTTTGGAGTGTAATGAATCGGGGCTGGGGTCTCGGGGTTCGGGGCTCGATAAAAAAATGGGCAATTCAAAAAAACGAAAAGTAAATAATTCCGCAATGAAAAGGGCGGTGTTTCTGGATCGGGATGGGACGATCTGTGTGGAAAAAGATTATTTGTCCGATCCCGATGATTTTGTGCTTTTACCGAAGGTTGCGGAGGCGATCAGGCTTTTTAATCATTCCGACTGGCTGGTGGTCGTGGTCTCCAATCAATCCGGGGTAGGGCGCGGTTATTTCTCCGCAGAGACAGTGGAGAAAGTTAACCAAAAAATGGCGCAATTGCTGGCTCTCGAAGGGGCGCGGGTAAATGCTATTTTTTACTGTCCGCACAAACCGGAAGACAACTGTTCCTGCCGGAAACCGAATACCGGGATGATTGAGCAGGCGGTGAAAAAATTTCCGGCCATAGATTTATCTCGTTCTTTTATGGTTGGCGACAAGTTGCTTGATGTGCTGTTGGCCCATCGAGCCGGAATGCAGGGTGTGCTGGTGCTGACCGGTTACGGAAAAAAAGAAGCAGAGAGGGGTAGTAAAAAAGAATTAGAAAAACCGGACCATACGGCGAATGATCTTTTGCTTGCGGCGGAATGGATACTGAAAAAATAAAAAGAGAAAATTTGAAATTCGGGATTTTTTTTTATTTTTAAATGCTTGACAAATTAGTTGTAAATTCCATATAATCATCCAAAGGCTATGCAGAATATAGCCGCAATGTTGTAAGGGAGGATTTTTAGATGCGTGGTAAGGTTAAGTGGTTTAATGAGCAGAAGGGTTATGGTTTTCTATCTCGTGATGATGGCGCCGGTGATGTTTTCGTCCATTTTTCATCGATTCAGAACCAGGGTTTTAAGACCTTGGCTGAGGGCGATGTAGTGGAATTTGAAGTTGAGGAGTCGGATAAAGGACCAAAAGCAGCCAATGTAGTCAAAGTTTAAGTAATAGCTCTGGACCGGAGTTATCAGGAAAAAAACCTCTTCCCATTAACGGGAAGAGGTTTTTTTGTTCTACGGCCAAAACGGTTTGACAAGCGTTGATTTATAAAGTATATTGAATTAAATTTAATGCCGGAAAAGAGAATAAAATGTCTTTAGGTGTTTGTATGCTGATCAGCCGTTTTTATCCGTATTTGGGCGGGGCCGAACAACACGCTTTAAGACTTTCTCAGACCTTAAGAAAAAAAGGAATTAATGTTTTTGTCGTCACAGAAAACTTTGGAAATTTGGAGAAAATCGCCGATATAGAGGGGTTAAAAATTTATCGTTTATTCAGTTTTGGAAAAGGTAAATTTTCCTCTCTTGTTTTTATGGTTTCCTCTTTATTTTTTTTAATCAGGAAAAGAAAAGCATACGAAATCATCCATGTCCATTTAGCTTCGTCTCCGGCGATTGCCGCCGTAATTCTTAAGAAATTATTCAATAAAAAAGTGGTAGTTAAGCTGGGAGGAGGGAAGAATATCGGCGATATCGATTCGTCTTTAAAGACTTTTATTGGCCGGGTAAAGCTGAATATCTTAAAAAAAAATGTAGATAAATTCATCGCTATTTCTCAAGAGATAAAACAGTCAATGCTGGATAATAGTTTTCAAGAGGATAAAATTGTCGAAATACCGAATGGCGTGGAAACGGATAAATTTAGCCCGCTGAATGAATCGGATAGGTTAATTAAAAGAGAAGCGCTCAATTTAACTGATAAGTTTGTTCTGGTTTTTGCGGGAAGACTGGAAAAAGAAAAAAACTTAGCGCTTTTTATCGAAGCGTTTAAAAAAACTTTACAAACCTGTTCTCAGTTATATCTAATACTAATTGGCGAGGGATCGGAATTAAATAGTTTAACAAATAAAATTCAAAAGCTAAATATAGCGCAAAATGTCAGGTTTTTAGGGAAAATTTTCGATGTTACAGACTTCCTGAAAATTTCCGATGCCTTTGTGTTGCCGTCGCTTTCGGAAGGTATGCCGAATGCTCTTCTGGAAGCGATGTCTTGTCAGTTAACCGTCTTGGCCAGCGCGGTGGGCGGAATAAAAGAAGTTATTAGAAACAATCAGGAAGGTGTTTTGTTTGAGCCCGATAATATTGAACAGATGAGTCAGGCAATTCTCCATGCAGTGAATAATCGAGGTTGGAGTAAACAGCTTGCCCTCCGCGCCCGGGAACGGGTTGTGCGGGATTATTCTTTGCTTGCGGTCTCAGAAAAATACCTTCAACTTTATCACACTATTTTTAAATAAATGAAATTAAAGCTATTAAAAATTTTGTGTTGTCCCAATTGTCAAAAAGATTTTTCCTGGAAATCATTTAAAGAGCAAGATGGGGAAATCATTGATGGAATTCTTTTCTGCGATTGTGGGACAGTTTTTCCGGTGATAAATTTTATTCCCCGGATATTTTTTAATGCTTTAAAGGAAAACAAAGTCTTTGCCGGCAAATATTTTAATTTATTGAAAGGTTATTTGGGCAAAAACAATGAAAATTTTTCTGAAGTTAAAAAAGAGAGAAAAAACAAAGAATCGTTTGAATTTGAGTGGTTAAATTACAATTTGGAAATGGGCAATGAAAAAGACATATTTTTAGAGGAAACCCAAATTCCTGCCGGCTTGTGGCCGGGAAAATTGGTTTTGGATGTTGGCTGCGGGATGGGGCGTTTCACGAAAATACCTTTGCAGTTAGGGGCGAAGGTTGTGGCGATGGATTTGGGTTTAGGGGTGGAAAATGCTTTTAAACATCTGCAATCTCTCCCCAATTGCCACATTGTGCAAGCCGATTTGATGTTCCCTCCGTTTAAAAAAAAGACCTTTGAGATTGTTTATAGTTTAGGTGTTCTTCATCATACGAGGGACACTAAAACGGCTTTCAGTAAAATTTCCCAGCTGGTAAAGGAAGGCGGATTTGCTTCCATCTGGGTCTATGGCCGCGCCGGTCGTTACAAAGATTTTATTACCAACCCCTTACGGGCAAACCGGGAAAGACTGGGGAAGATATTGTATCAATTCCCTTTTAATGGTGTTTTCTGGCTGATGGTAAAAACGCGGGAGACGGTAAGCAATTTTTTACGGCTATTTACGACCAGAATGCCGGTTAAATTGCTCTATTATTTTTGTTATCTGCTGAGTTTTTTGGGTAAGGCGCCAATAATTAAATATTTTACTTTTTCAGTTTTGCCGGACTGGAAAGCGAGGGTTTGGGAAAATTTTGATTGGTTATCCCCGGTTTTTCAGCAGCATCACACAAAAGAAGAAGTCATCGCCTGGTTTAAAGAGGAAGGTTTCTCCGAGTTAACTGTTTTACCTCACGGTTTAATCCCTAAACCCGGAGTGCGGGGAAAGAAGAAAAATAGCTTGACAAAATAAGTTTTCTGCTTATAATATGTATAGAACGTTTAATGTGTGTTAAACGATTATGGATGCATGAGAGGTTGGGTGAATGAAAAATACTACTGAACAGGTAATCAATTTTTTAAGCGCTAAGAAAGATTTGTTGAAGAAAGAGTTTAAGATTAAAAAAATAGGAATTTTTGGTTCGTATGCGAAGGGGGAAATTCGCGAGGGAAGTGATATCGATATTGCTGTGGAGCTGGAAAAGGCGGACTTGTTTTATTTGATTGGTATCAAGCAGTTTGTAGAGGAAGCTTTAGGGGCCAGAGTTGATGTGATAAGACTTAGAGAAAATATGAACAAAACACTGAAAAAGGAAATAGAACAAAGTATTATTTATGTATAATAAAGAACTAATTATAGAAATTTTCAAAAATATTGATTGGGCGTTGGAACAAATTGATAAAAGGTTTCAAGGTGTTCGTTCATGTGTTGATTTTATTAAGGACGATAGCGGATTGGAAAAAATGGACAGCATCTGCATGCAATTGATTAATATCGGTGAAGTAACAAAACAGGTAGACAAATTGACGGATGCAAAATTTCTGGTAAATTACCCTGGGATTGACTGGAAGAAAATAAAGGGGATGAGGGATATTATTGCTCATCAGTATTTCGATATCGATGCGGAAACAATATTTATTGTCTGCTCAGAACATTTGCCGGAACTAAAAAAGGTGATTCAGAAAATATTAAGTGATATCAATCATGAAAAATAATGGATTTGAGTTGGATTTTATCAAAATTACCGGCGAGCTGGGAGCTAATCTTGGCTTAAATCGCAGTATGGGGCAGATTTATGGACTGCTTTATCTGAGCGATGAGCCGGTATCGCTGGATACAATCGCTAAAAGTTTAAAAATGAGCAAGGGCAGTGTGAGCTTAAATGTCCGGGAACTGGAAAAATGGGAGGCGGTAAAAAAAAGTTGGCAGCAAGGCTCGCGAAAAGATTTTTATGAAGCGAATATCGATTTTGTAAATATAATATATAAAAGATTGATGACCAGGTACAAAAAAATTATTCAGGAATTCTCTACAACCTTGACCGCTCTGGACGGTAGTTCTTTAACCAAGACTCAAAAAGAAAGATTGTCGCAGATAAAAAATTTCCAAAGCGTTTTTCAGGAAATTATTGAAAATTTGCCGGAACAAATTTTTCTAAATAAATTGGCGAAGGCGGTTTCCGTATTGAACGGAATGAAGAGGCTGATTTCCGCCGCTCATTAAGAGGCTGTTTCGAAGTGTTGGAGATAAAAAACAATGCGCATAGATAGAGATGAAAAGGCGGCCTTAAGATTTGCTCTGAAAGATTTCAAGGGCGATGCTTATCTTTTCGGTTCGCGGCTGAATGATAAAAGCAAAGGGGGGGATATTGATTTATTCTTAATTCCCCGGAAAAAAACCAATACTGTAAGGTTATCTTTAAAAATACAGGCAAGATTTTTTTCTAAGTGCGAAGAAAAGATTGATGTCGTTGTATCCGGTAATAATCTTCACAGTCAGGAGATATTAAAGAATGCAAAAAAAATTAATTTTTCAAGAATTTGAAGAATTAAAACGAGCCGTGTTTTTATTACGGGCATCAGTGAAGAAATTTAAACAGTATAAAACAACAAAGGTATATACTCCCGATGAATTAGAATATTATGATTCCTTGTCCTTTAGATTTGAGAAAAGCGCAGAACTTGCGCTTAATTTTTTCAAAGGATTGGAAATATTCGTTTATGCAAAAACAAGCGATACTTTGAGAGATAGACTATTGATTATGCGCAAGATTAATATTATTGACGATCTGGATTTCTGGTTTGAAGCGAGAATGCTTAGGAACAAGATCGCTCATACCTATATTGTTGAGGAGCAGAAAAGCTTGTATAATGAAATTTACAAAAGATCTCAAATAATTTTTGAAACCATAACACGGGTGGAAAAATATTTAAAATCTAGAGAAAAGGCAGAGAGTTAATTAATATGAAAACGCTAAAAGAAATAGAGAGACTTCTTAAAGGACAAAAAGAAGTTTTAAAGAAAAAATATGGAATAGAAGAAATTGGTGTATTTGGTTCATATGTAAGAAAAACTATGAAGCAAAGAAGTGATCTCGATATTCTTGTGGAATTCGGCAGGACTATAGGATTATTAAAATTTGTTGAAATTGAAAATTATTTAGGCGATCTTTTAGGAATTAAAGTGGATTTAGTAATGAAAGGCGCTTTAAAACCAAAAATTGGAAGACAGATCCTCAAAGAGGTTATCTATCTATGAGAAGGGAATATGGCGATTATTTATCGGACATTTTGGAATCGATGAATAAAATGGAAAAATTCATCAAGGGGTTAGATTACAACAATTTTGCCGGTGATGAAAAAAACTATTTTTGCCGTTATCAGGGCCTTGGAAATTATTGGTGAGGCGGTTAAAAATATACCCGAGTCGATCAGAAAAAAATATGCGGGAATTCCCTGGAAAAGTATGGCTGGAATGAGGGATAAACTGATTCATGAATATTTTGGCGCCAAATTGGATGTCGTATGGGATACAGCAAAAAATGAAATTCCCTCATTAAAACATAAGTTTCAAACTATATTGAAAGATAGAAAAAAAGGTAAATAAAATGATCCCAATTATTGACTTAAAAGCGCAATACGAAACTCTTAAACCGGAAATAGATGCGGCGATTGCCCGGGTTATCCAAAGTGGCAGTTTTATTTTAGGCGATGAGGTGGAAAACCTAGAAAGAGAAATTGCCGCTTATACGAACACCGAATATGCGATTGGTGTCAATTCCGGCACTGATGCCTTATTGTTAGCTTTAAAGGTTTATGATCTTGGGCCGGGTGATGAAGTGATCACCACGGCCTTTAGTTTTTTTGCCACCGCCGAAGTTATTGCCTTTCTGGGAGCCAAACCGGTTTTTGTCGACATCGCCCCCCAAGATTATAATATTGATGTAAATAAAATTGAAGAAAAAATAACCACAAAAACCAAAGCCCTTATCCCGGTGCATTTGTATGGGCAACCGGCAGAGATGAATAAAATAGTGGAGTTGGCAAAGAAATATAAACTTAAAGTCATCGAAGATTGTGCCCAGGCCTTAGGTGCGGAATATCATGGTAAACGGGTTGGCGGTATCGGTGATATTGGCTGTATCAGTTTTTTCCCAACGAAGAATTTAGGCGCTTACGGCGATGGCGGGATGATCGTCACCAACGACGAGGAAGTTTACAAAAAAATCAAGAAACTGCATCTTCACGGGGCGGGAGAAAAATATGTTCATGAGCTGATCGGAATAAACAGCCGGCTGGATACCTTGCAAGCGGCAATAGTCCGGGTAAAATTGAAATATCTTGATCAGTGGATAAAAAGACGCCGGGAAATAGCGGAAATTTACAATAAAGAATTGAGCAAACTTCCCTTAAAATTACCTTTAGTCAACAAAAACTTTCGCCAGGTCTATAATCAATATACTATTTCCACGGACCAAAGGGACGGGATGCAAATATTTCTAAAGGAAAAGCAAGTAGGCACAGCCATTCATTATCCAATTTCCCTGCCTTTACAACAAGCCTTTGCTTATTTAAAACATAAGCAGGCCGATTTCCCGGAGGCCGTAAGAGCGGCAGAAACAGCGCTTTCCTTGCCTGTTTATCCGGAATTGGAAACAAAGCAAATAAATCAGGTAATTGGTGCAATTAAAGTGTTTCACGATAAAAACAGATTAAAGGTTGAATCCAAAAAAACCGAGTGATCTGTGGATAGTATATAAAAATCCGCGGGCAAAAATGAACATGAAATTATTCGACCGAAAGCGGCTTGTTTTGAAATCACTTAAAGAACGCCGGCACGACCTTGATTTGTCAGCGCTTAAAAATCCGGATAAATCCGGTTTTTATCCGGATAATTTGGATAAGAGATTTAAAACCATCGCTCGGCGGATTATCGAAGCCCGCCGTACCGGCGCTTCGGTTATCATGATGATCGGAGCTCATGTAATAAGGGCTGGTGTGCAAAAGTATATTATTGAGATGATTGAGAATAATTTTATTTCTTGTATTGCGATGAACGGCGCCGGGATGATTCATGATTATGAATTTGCCCTGATCGGAGCAACAACAGAAAATGTTGCTAATTATATAAAAGAAGGACAGTTTGGCCTTTGGGAAGAAACGGGTTGTTTAAATGATATAATAAAGAAGGCTTATCATCAGGACAAAAATATTGGTATGGGCGCGGCTGTGGGAGATGAAATAGAGCGGCTTAATTTGCCTCACCGGGATGTAAGTATTCTTGCCGCGGCCTGGCGGCATTCCATACCTGTAACTGTTCATGTCGGGATTGGCTATGATATAATCCATGAACATCCCAATTGCGATGGCGCGGCAACCGGGGCGCTTTCTTATAACGATTTTTTAATTTTTGCTTCAGAGGTTGCAAAACTTGAACACGGGGTAGTGATGAATTTTGGCAGTTCGGTGATGGCTCCGGAAATTTTTTTGAAGGCCTTAAGTATGGCCCGCAATGTTGCCAGACAGGAAGAGAAGATTATTCGGCATTTTTCGACTTTAGTCTGCGACTTGTATCCACTGACCGGTGATTTCAGAAAAGAACCGCTTAAAGGCAGTCCGGCTTATTTTTTTCGCCCTTGGAAAACAATGCTGGTTCGAACCGTTTCTGAAGGCGGGGAAAGTTTTTATATCCAGGGCGATCATCGTGAAACAGTGCCGGCCTTATGGGCGGCCATAAAAGCTGCGGGGTGTTAAAGATGGCAAAAATTTTTGAGTTTAATGAACTTGTTGATAAAATAAAAAAATTAAAGGACGAAGGTAAAAAAATAGTTCATTGTCATGGATGTTTTGACTTGATGCATCCTGGTCACATTAAGCATTTTCAGGCCGCAAAAAAGATGGGCGATATTTTGGTCGTAACCGTTACTCCCGATAGCTATGTGGACAAAGGTCCGGGCAGGCCGGCCTTTAATCAAAATCTTCGGGTTGACTCCATAGCCGCCTTAGAGTGTGTCGATTATGTTGCGATAAATAAATGGCCGACCGCCGAAGAAACTTTAAGACAGCTTAAACCCAATGTGTATGTTAAAGGACAGGAGTTTGAAAAACTGGAAGACAAAACCGGAAAAATTCAAAAGGAATCTGAAATTGTGAATGAAATTGGCGGTAAAATTGAGTTCACTCACGAGGTTGTGTTTTCCTCGACTAAATTACTGAATGACTATTTTAAATCATGAAAAATAAAATATTAGTCTTTGATGAATTGATAAAAAAAATCCAGGAATTGAAGAAGCAGGGAAAAACTATTGTGCAGACTCACGGTATTTTTGATCTTATTCATCCCGGGGTAATCGCCCATCTTAACTCCGCTAAGACACAAGGAGATGTCCTGGTAGTAACTGTTGTAAAGGATAAAGATGTGCGAAAGGGTCAGGGAAGGCCGGTTTTTTCGGAGAATTTAAGGTTGGCTAATGTTGCTTCCCTGGAACAGATCGATTATGTTTGTTTAGTGGATGACGAAAAACCATTTCAGTGTATTGCCCGAATCAAGCCCGATATATTTGCCAAGGGCCAAACATACCAGGAACGCGATAGTAAGATCCATGAGAAAATATTTAAAGAAGAGAAGGAATTAATTTTTGGCCGGACTAAAATTTATGAAACTACCGGGTTTTCCTTCAGTTCCTCTCAAATAATTAACAATTTTTTGAATATTTATCCTGAAGAAACAAAGCTGTTCCTGAAAGGATTTTCTCGAAAATATAATTTTGATCTGATCAGGGAGAAAATAAACAGTCTCAAGGATTTAAAAATACTGATCATCGGAGATGGAATTGTTGATGAATATCATTATTGCGATGTGCTGGGAAAATCGGGAAAAGCGATGCTGATCGTCAACAAATATTTAACGCATGAGGTATTTGCCGGCGGGGCCTTTGCCATCGCCAACCATCTGTCCGGGTTGTGCAATGATGTCCACCTGGTTTCTTTGCTGGGTAATCACGACTCCAGAGAAGATTTTATTCTTAACAATTTGAAGTCCAATATCAAGACGAAATTTTTCTATCGGGACGATGCTCCAACCATCATTAAAAAAAGGTATCTGAACCAATATCTTAATCAAAAATTATTTGAAGTTAACTATTTAAACGATAATTATATTAATGGAGAACTGGAGACGGAAATAATTGAATATTTAAAATCTATGTTGTCAAAATACGATCTGGTTTTAATTTCGGATTTTGGCCACGGATTCATTACTGATAAAATAATTCATATGATACAAAAATCATCCGTGAAATTTGCCGTCAATACCCAAACAAACGGCGCTAACGCCGGTTATAATATGATTACCAAATATAACAATCCGGTTTTTGTCTGCTTAGATGAGACTGAAGTTAGATTGGCAACTCAAGAGAGATTTACTGATATGGAAGAGATAACCAGAAAAATTGCTAAAAAAATTAACAGCGCTTATTTTATTGTGACTAGAGGAAAAAATGGTTCCTTGGGTGTCAATAAAAATGGTGAAACAAATAGAACGCCGATTTTCTCTACTAAAGTAGTTGATACTGTAGGCGCCGGCGACGCTTTTTTTGCCTACACCGCCCCCTGTGCGGTCAAAGATATGCCGTTGGATTTGGTTTCATTCATCGGAAACGCCGTAGGCGCAATAGCCGTGCAAATCGTTTGCAATAAGCGGCCGGTGGGAAAAAATGAATTACTGGAACTAATCTACACTCTTTTAAAACAGGAAGAAATCTGCACCAACAATGCTTAAACACCCTCATTTTTCCCTCCCCCTTGAGGGGGGAGGGTTAGGGTGGGGGTGAGGATTAATAAAGAAAAAAATGAGGAGAAAATGAAACATTTTGCCGAAAATTATTATCAAAATCTTGCCAAGCTGATTGAATTGGTTGAGGTCGGCGGTAAATCTGTTAAGGCTGTTAAATTTTACCAGGGCATTTATAAGGCCGCGGATCTGATAAATTCCCGGGTTATTGCCGGTAATAAATTAATTTTTATCGGTAATGGAGCAAGCGCTTCTATCTCCAGCCATCAGGCCACCGATTTTTGGAAAAACGGCGGGATGCGGGCCATAGCTTTTAACGATGCCGCTCTTCTAACTTGTGTTTCCAATGATATCGGATATCCGTATGTTTTTGAAAAATCCATAGAAATGTTTGCCGATAAAGGCGATGTCCTTGTGGCGATCAGCAGTTCCGGAAAATCAGAAAATATTTTGCGGGGCATAAAAGCCGCGGTAAACAAGGGCTGTAAAATTATCACTCTTTCCGGTTTTAAAAATGACAACCCTTTACGCTTGTCGGGCGATATAAATTTTTATGTTCCTTCTCTCCTTTACGGCCACGTGGAAATATTTCATCATTCAATATGCCATTGTATTCTGGAATATCTGATGCAGAAAACAACTAAACAAAATCGTGAATGCAGAATAGATTAATGAGTTTGTTTTAACGCGCATTTGGCGCCGGCTTCACTAGATAAGATCAGTATCATTCAATAGGTTAAATTTATGGGAGATATGTATAATATCGATAGTCATAAAATTATTTTCCATCCGCTAAGAGTTGCCGAGTGGGTTAAGGGACATGGACATTGGAATAAAAGCAAATCGGTTTATCCCATTTATGCAGAGATTTCCCCTGTTGGGGTATGTAACCATCGTTGTATTTTTTGTGCGCTGGATTATATAGGTTATAAGAATAGATCTTTAGATAAAAACATCCTCAAGAAACGGTTAACTGAGATGTCGCAGCTTGGTCTAAAAAGTGTGATGTTTGCCGGTGAGGGTGAGCCGGCCTTATGGAAACCGCTTCCCGAAGTTCTTGACCATTGTGCCAAAGTGGGAATTGATACAGCCTTAACTACCAATATGGCCCTTTTTAATGGCAAAAATGCCGACAATTTCTTGAGGAATTGTTCGTGGATAAAAACCAGTATTAATGCCGGTACAAAAGACACGTATGCTTTGATCCATCGGACAAAACCTTCCGACTTTGATCGGGTAATGGATAATTTTAAAATCTGTGTTGAACTAAGAAGAAAAAGAAAATATTCCTGCACTCTTGGTGCACAAATGCTGCTGCTCCCTGAGAATGTTCAGGAAGCGCTGCTTTTAGCCGAGAAATTAAAAAAAATCGGCATTGATTATCTGGTAATCAAACCGTATTCTCAGCATCTTTACAGTCTAACTAGAAAATATGAAAAATTGGATTATCGTAATTATTTTCATCTGGAAAAAGAGCTAGAATCTTTGGATGATCATAATTTCAATGTCATCTTTAGAATAAATACAATGAATAAACTGTTAGAGAAGAAGAAGAGTTATCAGAGATGTTGTTCCACCCCTTTTTTCTGGACTTATATTATGTCCGATGGAAGTGTCTATGGTTGCAGCGCTTTTCTGGGCGATAAAAGATTTTGTTATGGGAATATAAATGAATTAAGTTTCAAGCAGATTTGGGAGGGCCCGAAGAGAAAAAAGAATTATCATTTTGTCAGAGATAAGTTAAGTGTTGATGAATGCAGGAAAAATTGCCGGATGGATGAAATTAATCGTTATTTATGGAAATTAAAAAATCCCGATGAACATGTGAATTTTATTTAAAAAATATGATGAAAGAATTAATTGAAAAAAATCGCAGTTTCAGGCGTTTTTATCGTGAAGAGACTTTAACGATGGATGCTTTAAAGTCGTTTGTAAATCTTGCGAGGTTGTCGGCCTCCGCGGGAAATTTACAGCCCCTTAAATATATTCTATCCGCAACTCCAGAAAGAAACGAATTGATTTTTTCATGTTTATCATGGGCCGTTTATCTTAAAGATTGGAAAGGGCCGAAGTTGGAAGAAAGAGCAGCGGCCTATATCATCATTTTAGGTGATTTGCGCATCAGTAAAAATTTCGGATGCGATCATGGAATTGCGGCACAAAGTATCTTATTAGGAGCCAGGGAAGAAGGTTATGGGGGATGTATAGTTGCTTCAATTAATAGAGAAAATTTGAGGAAATCGCTGAATATTTCTGAAAAGTATGAAATACTTTTAGTCATCGCCATCGGCAAACCCCGGGAAGAAGTAGTGATTGAAGAAGTTTCTGCTGATGGAAATATTAAATATTGGCGTGATGATAAAGCCGTTCATCATGTTCCAAAACGAAGGCTGGAAGAGATAATTGTTGATAATTAACAGCGTTTTGCAAAATAGTTTTAATGAGGTAATCCAAAATCTTTCTAAATGCTAAAGTTTATCAGCATATTATATTTGATTTCGATGGGGTGTTAGCGGAAACTAATGCCGTAAGACTTGAAGGATTTCGGCTGCTTTTTAAGGGTTATCCGGAAGAAGAAGTCGACCAGTTAGTTAAGTATGCTGAAAAAAATGGCGGGTTGTCTCGTTACGAAAAAATAAAATATTTTTTTGAAAAGATTTGCGGTAAAGAAGTGTCTGATAAAAAACTTTATGCCTTGGCCCAAGAATATTCTAAGTTGATAAAACAAAGAATAATTGATGCCGCTCCGGTAAAAGGCTCGATTAAATTTTTGTCCAAATATTATGATAATTATGATTTCGCCGTTGTCTCAGGTTCCGATCAAGAGGAATTGCAAGATGTTTGTAAGGCCAGAAAAATTAACCATTTTTTTGTGGAAATTTTAGGTTCTCCAAGCAGTAAGGAGTCAAATCTGGATATGTTGCTGGGGAAAATGGGGTGGGCCAAAAAATCATGTCTGTTTATCGGTGATTCGATCAATGACCTGGATGCCGCGTGCCTTATTGGAATTGATTTTATTGGCCGGAATTCGGACTTAATGGATTGGAAGTTTGTTAATGGTATAACCAGTATTGATGATTTTACGTGCTTAGATCTAAAAAACAAGGAGGATGAAAATGAAAAAAGCGGTAATCATAACGGCATCTAATTTTCAGGATGAAGAATTTACTTACCCGTATTATAGACTTTTAGAAGAAGGTTTTCATGTGGATGTTGCGACACCGGATAAAATAGTTGTGTATGGCAAGTACGGTGTGCCGGCAAAGCCAACGGTTGATACTAAAGATTTAAAAGAATCTAATTATGATCTGGTTATTTTGCCGGGCGGTTTTGAGGCGCCGGATAGACTGCGCGTCAGAAAAGAAGTTCTAAGTTTTGTCAAAGATATGTATGAACATCGCAAAATTGTCGCGGCAATCTGTCATGGCCCATGGATATGCATTTCGGCCGGAATAATGAAGGGCAAAAAAGCCACTGGTTATATATCCATAGCGGATGATATTAGAAATTCGGGGGCCACCTATCTTGAAGAAAATGTCGTGATAGACGGGAATTTGATTACTGCTCCGCATTACCGAAACAATGGTGATTTTATGAAAGCAGTAATTAATGTTGCGCAAACCATGGTATCCAAGTGAGTAATTATTCCGTAAAACAAAGAAGGGGCGGCATAAATGGGGAAAATTAAAAAAGTATTGTTAGTTGTTCCACCAGGGACATCATTTATTCAGTCAGATGGTAGAAAACAATGTAAAGAGTGTTTCCCTCCTTTAGGGCTGGCTTACTTAGCTGCCCAATTAATAAAAGTAGGATATGATGTCCAAGTCTATGATATGGTTGTGGAAAAATTCTATCATGAGACAGTTGTTTCATTTGATACAGTTCTTTATGGGGCAACTTATGCTGATTATCGAAAAAAATTGGAACAATATTGTCCCGATTTAGTGGGGATACAATGTATGTTGTCAAGCCGGTCAAAAACAGTCTTAAATCTTTGTGAAATTACAAAAGAGTTCAATAGGAAAATTTATACTATCTTAGGCGGGCACCATGCTACTGCGCTTCCCGGTCACGTTCTACAGAATGATACTGATTTTGTCGTATTGGGCGAAGCCGATCAAAGTTTTGGCGAGTTAGTTAATGCTCTTAATAACGAAAACGATATTTCCAAAATTGCCGGAATAGCATATAAACAAAATAATGCTATTGTTGTTCAGCCAAGGGTTGATTTTTTGAAAAACTTAGATAGTTTGCCTTTTCCGGCATGGGATGTTGTTGGTTTGGAAAAATATTGGCAAGGAATGCTGCCAATGGGTATACCTCTCAAGAAGCAAAAATATGGAGTGGTCAATACTTCCCGCGGATGTCCTCATTCCTGTTATTACTGTGCTGTTCCCTTACATACCGGTGAAAGAAATTATAGAAAACGTAATTTGAACAGTGTGATAAATGAAATAAAATGGTTGGTTGATACATTCGGAGTTGAAGAAATTCATTTTTCGGATGATAATTTTTTTGTTGGTAAAGAAAGGCTGAAGAAACTTTGTCAACTTCTGATTGACAATTTCCCTCAAATGAATTTTGCAGTGCCGACTGGAACAGATATTCAAAATGTTGAATTTGAATTAATAGATCTCTTAAAACAAGCAGGTTTCTACCATCTGGCAATCGGTATTGAAACGGCTAATCGAGATTTTCAGGGCAAGTATGTCGATAAAAAAATAGATTTAAC
>JBDRON010000022.1:0-7137 GCA_043810025.1 Elusimicrobiota bacterium | reverse complement strand
GTTGTTAAGTGATCACGGTTAGATAATTAACTGCGCATAAAAAAAGGACTATGAATTCCGTTCTGTGATGTTTTTTCCCTCTTTTAAAAAGAGGGGTAGGGGAGATTTAGACAATATTTCTAATTTTCAAAATCCCCCTTTATCCCCCTTTTTTAAGGGGGAACACACACAAAACAAACATTGAAATTTCTATGTTTCCAGTTAATTATGAGCGGTCATATACCTGAGTAGTTACATTTTTTATTTATAAACATCAATAACATACAAAATACTATAGTCAAAACCAGACAGATTTTTGGCAATAGCCATCCGGTTCTTGTATAAAAAGTAGTACTTTTTTTTAAATAGATAGCGCCGGTAAGGATTCCCTCACTTTCAACTGCTAATGAATTTATTATTCTACCGATCGGATTTATTATCTGGGAAATACCGGATGAGGCGGCTCTGGCGATCCATAATCCTGACTCTGCGGCACGCATTACACTCATCGCCGAATGCTGCTGATGCTGTAGTTTGCCATAAGCCAGCGGGTCCAGATTAGTGACCAGTATCGCCTCGGCCCCTTTTCTGACAAGTTTTCTTGTCCCGTCTTCAAAATCCAGGTCATAGCAAATCTGAATACCTATTCGGCCTTTTGCTGTATCAACCGGAGATATCTTTTTTGAGGGTTTAATTTTTTTTTCGACTATCGGTATGGGATGACGTTTATCATACCGGCCTAAAATTTCTGCCTGCTCATTTAATACAAGAGCAAAATTCTCGACAAGTTTTTTTTGTTCTTTTTTGCCTCCGAGTATGGAACTGCCCGTCAACGCTTCGTCACTATGGAGTATCATCCCGCCGATTATCCGCAGAATATCCCTTTTTCCGGTTTTCAACTTAAACAAGATCAATTCTTTGAAATCTTTACTAAACTGTACTGCATACTCCGGCCAGACCACCACCCCTGCTCCTTCAGCGACGGCCTGCTGCTCATATTTTAATAGTTTACTTAAATCAAAGGATTCATCCTGGAGAAGAGCAACCTTTATCGCTTTACCCGTTCTTATCTCAGTATCATAGGATGCAATCTTATGTTTGCCTAATAATATAAATGCTATTGGGATTAATAAGCCAATTAAAAAAAAAATTAATCTTTTTTTATTCAGTCCCATTACGATTAATCCTGAGGAAAGCACAATAAAAAATGAAATTCCATAAGTTCCCCAGATTGAGGCGGTCTGCAAAATGGGATTATTTACCTGGGAATACCCCAGTCCAAACCAGGTGAATTCCAGAAACCATCTTTCCGACCGGAAATATTCAAACCCTACCCACAAAACAGGACAGAAGATCAGCCAGCCAACGATTTCTCCAAACCGGTTAATGGCCTTTTTAGTAAAGATCAGGGTAAAAGAAATGAATAAAGCAATCACACAGATTAAACCGATGGCCATAAATCCAAAGACATTAAAAAACCAGCGCAGTGAAACAGCATAGAAAATTAATCCGGTTAAACCACCCAGATTGGCCACCTGATGAATACTCTTCGACCGGTTCACGGCGTAAAAAAGAGGAATCAGCGCGCCCCATCCCAGATAGCTGATAGAAAAAGGCGGGAAACATAATACCAGAAGGATTCCAGAAAGCGCGGAAAGAGTATACAGCAAGACTGCTTCTTTTAACTGTTTTCTGTCCATTTTGTGGATATAAAAATAAGACAGCAGATTGTTTTTTGTCATTTTTGTTTTTTAAAAAAAATTTGATAACGCTGGTCTTGACGAAATAGGGGCAATTCATGAATTGCCCCTACATAATCCCCGTAATTTTGGCGATGTTTCTTAGAGCCACAACCGCAGGGTTGTCCGGCGGCAGGGTGGAAAGCGGGCGGCCTTCTTCGGAAAATTTTAATATTTCTTCGTCATGAGGAATCGTGCCCGCCAAATCTAACCCTAGAGTTTTTATTTCCCTCAAAAAAGCATCGCTTAAGGGAGACCTGACCTGATTAACGATTAGACTAATTTTTTTGATCTTTAAATTGATTGATTTTGTTGTTTCCAGACAACGGCCGGCGGCGCGCAAGCCGACGGCGCTGGTATCGGTAATTAGAAAAAGATAATCCACATCATCGGTAGTCCGGCGGGATAGATGCTCCATCCCGGCTTCATTATCCATTATCACCCAGCTGTAATTTTTTTGTAGTTTGGCAAGATGCTGGCGGAGAATATCGTTAACATAACAATAACACCCCCGGCCCTCCGGTTTGCCCATGACCAATAAATCCACCCCCTGACCTTCGGAAATAATCTCCTGAATCCGCATATCCACATATTCTAATTTAGACAACCCCGGCGGCAGTTTTTTTTCATCCCGCACTTCCTCCCGCAAATCAGCGATGCTGTGCGTATAGGTTAAACCCAAAGCATCGGAAAAATTTGAATTCGGATCGGCATCCACCGCCAAGATCGGCGCTTTCTTTTCCTCTAAAAGCAAGCGGACAAAAAAAGCCGACAAAGAAGTTTTCCCCGCCCCCCCCTTCCCCGCCACCGCAATCGATTTCGCCATAAGTTAGATTTCCTCCCAAAAACCACAAAAACCACCGGGTTACTTCGATGCGGCAGCTTTGGACATTCTCCAAAATAGCATAGTAGTCCTCCCTCATTTTCATTATCTGGGATGAAACGCTATAAAACCTTACTTTCAATTTTTCATCCTGAGCCAGCGCCATATCCGTTAAAGCCCTGGCTATTCGGCCATTTCCGTCTTCATAGGGATGGATGGTGATAAAATGCAAGTGCGCGCCGGCCGCCCGCAATAGTCCATCCATCGTACCAAGGGAACTATTCCATTTATGGATAAACAACCGCAATTCTTCATCGGCTTGTTCTTTTGGCGGAGCTTCGAAATGGATCTTTTCTTTGCCGATCGGTCCCGAGACAACTTGCATCGGATCACTACCCCGCAGCTGCCCTGCGCGTATTTTTTTCAATCCTGAATAGCCGGTTGGAAAAAGGGCGGCCTGCCAACCATTGAGCCGGGCCAAGGTTAACGGTTTATCATTATTCCGGATTGCATCAAGCAAAACTTCCACAAGTCCGTCAGCATTCCGGTCTTTAACAACTATACCGTGCGGTAATCCTAACCGAACAGCCACGGATGACCTTACCGCTTCCTTATTTAATACCATCCCTTCTATCGCCGCCGTGCGGACAGCTTCTTCCACAAGAACCTCAGCCTGAGCCTCGGTCTCCTGACTCAGATCAAGTGAAGATATTTTCCCGAGCAGACTGCCTTGAGCGCGGCGCGCTTTGGCCAAGGGCTCAATTAAGGCCTTCGGATCATATTTAAAATCAAACCAATTGGGAATTTCCCAGAGATACTTTCCCATTCTCCACCTCTATTATAAAACAATTTCATAACACTAATCGCTTCACTTTATGAAGCGATTATACTAACTAATCGCTTCACACTTCAAGAACTTTCGCTACTTTATGCATGCTCGAAAAGTCGACAGGAATGTCATTGCGAAGTTTTAACCATTGCTTTACAATTCGGTTTTCTTGATCGCCTAATTTCCTAGTCGACTAATCGCTAAGCTTCCTTATCATCCAAAATCTTTTTCACTGTGGGAAATAGCTCAATATTGGTGTGCGGTAAAAACAGAGTGGCGGTGTAGTCGTTCATGAATTTCGGGTTAGTGGAAAGCTCGATGTAAGTCATTTTCTTGGCAATTTCTTGGGCTTTCTGGCGGGCTTGGCGGGAAAGTAGACACATTTTGGCGCCGGTGATCGAAGAATTACCGATAAAATGGAATTTATCCCGCGGCAAGTCGGGCAATAGTCCGATGAGGATGGCTTTTTCTATATTTAAGTAGGTGCCAAAACCGCCGGAAATATAAATCTGGGCCAGATTGTCAAAACTTAAGCCCACTTGTTCCAGCATGACTTGCGCTCCTAAATAGATTGCTCCTTTGGAGCGAATCAAGGTTTGCAGATCATCTTCGTTAATTACGATATCCTGGCCGGTAGCGCTCTTTTCTTTAGCGACCAGGACAAACTCCCAACAATTTTCTCCTTTGCGGATAAATGGAGAGGAACCCTGAATAAACCGGCCTTCGCGGTTAATAATTCTCTTTTTCAAAAATTCGCCGGGGATATCCACCAGCCCCGAACCGCAAATCCCTTTAGGCAAAACATTACCGATCACATCACAATCTATATTTTTACCGTCAGCGGAAACTTCCACCCGCTGGATCGCCCCCTCCATCGCCCGGATACCGCATTTGATTCCCACACCTTCGAAAGCCGGCCCGGCCGAGCAGGCGCAGGTCACCAGCCAGTCCTTATTGCCCAACACCATCTCCCCGTTGGTTCCCAAATCAATCAGTAAAGAGATAGTCGAAAAATTATCCATCCCGCAAGCCAGGACACCGGCAGTAATATCGCCTCCCACATAAGAAGCGATTCCCGGCAAACAACTCAATAACCCGCGGGGGTTAATTTTTATTCCCACCTCCTGCGCCCGTACCACCGGCGGAAAATTCACCGTCGGAATATAAGGCTGTTTGCGAATATAGACCGGCGGAATCTGTAACAGGAGATGCAGCATCGTCGTATTGCCCGCTGATTGGATTACCAAAATATCGTTTAAAGAAACCCCTTTTTCCTGCGATAAAGTCCAAATCAAATCATTGATTGTTTCCACCACCGATTTGTGCAATGTCTCCAGTCCTTCTTCTTTTTCGGCATAACTGATTCGGGTAATTACATCATCGCCGAAGGACATCTGCCGGTTATACGAAGCCTTCGCCCCAAGTATTTCGCCCTTATTTAAATCCACCAGATAAGTCACGACTGTCGTTGTTCCCACATCCAAAGCGATGCCGTAAGACTTTTTGCTCGTATCGCCTGCTTCCAGTTGTAACAATTCCCAGAAACCGTCGCGTTCTCCCATACTAGCCGTAACTTTCCAATCGCTCTGCCGAAAAACCTTGCCAATCCGCCGCAAGACCGGCAAGCTGGTATAAATAACCGGCAAATCCTGTTTCTTTTTAATCTCGGAATAAAGTCTTTCCAAATCGGCTCGATTATTTTCTAAAGAAGGCGGGGTAATCGGTAAATAATGTTTATTAACCAGCGGAGAGTGGGCAAAAATTTTCTCTTCCGGCCGGACCGGCGATTGTTCGATCGCCTCCGCCGACGTATATAAATCTTCCTGGCCGGTAACAACCTGAATTTTTTCTAAACGGCTTTCTATCGGGATGAAAACTTCCAGATCGGAAAGAGGCTGGGTAGCGCAGGCTAAAACATAATTTTTTGCTTTTTCTTCAGCGCTAAGCCAATGGCTGGACTCGGAGGAAAACTTACCTTTCTTGACGACCACTTTACAGCGGCCGCAAGTCCCTTCGCCGCCGCAAGCCGAAGAAATATACACACCGCTATTAATCGCCGCCGTTAAAAGATCGGTATGCTCATCAATTGCAATTTCTCTATTCGAAGGTAAAAACTTTATCTTAAATATTTTTCTGCTCCTAATTCCGCAATCCGACCCGATTTAACAACATCAGGTCAATCCGAAATGTTTTACGCGCTCAAATTCTTCAAATATGCCGGCAAGCCGGAGGCTTCGCGCGGGCCGACGAGCACTTCCCAGCCGGAGAGGTCGGCTAGTTTTCCGGACATTACCGTTACATAGCCGGGGATGATTATTTTGCGGTGAGCAACTTTTTTATCGATCTCGAACTTTTGCATCGTGGCCCAAACGGTTTCGGCGCTAAATTTTTCGGCCGCCCAGGCGGTTAATACCGACATCCCTTCGGCGTCGGCAACGATTAAATAACAGGGAATTTTGGAATTAATGATCTCCGGCTCCACGGTAAAATAGGTCAGGGAAAAATTGGTGGTGACCAGCACCGGCGATTTCTCGTTTGGTGTGCCGCCGATCGTGTAGAGTTTTGCTTCTACCGCCACCGGTTTTTGCGGATCAGTATAGATGTTCTGCCGGATAGCGACCAGAGGCAGATGTTCGTAACTTTCCAACCCTGTCACTATTACGATACCGGCATACTTGATAATATAGCCGGCGGCCAAAGCGGCATCTTCGGCGATATCAGCGCCTTCAGTGAAAGTAAGCGCCGGATATCCTAAAGGACGGAAATTCTTCTTCAAAGCCAGACGGCGAATCTGGGTCAACGTAGACAGTACTTTCGCCCCATCCCGCTCGGGTGTATCCAAAATCAGGTCTTTTACGCCTAAAGCCGAAATTTTTTGGGCCAGTATCGCCAGCTCGTCTAAATCTTTCCCCCGCACCGCTAAAGCCGTATTGTATTTTTTCGCCAGTCCGGCCATCGCCTCATAATTACCGGCCTTAGCCGCATAAATTAACGGCCGGCTGATGGCTGTAAGTTTTAAAGCTTCTTCCAAAGTTTCAATATTTTCACTGATTAGAATCAAAACCGCTTTAGTCTGAGACAAGATTTTATTTAAAGCGGCTAAAAAATCCTCTTTTTTCCCGGAACTGTTTTTCAAAGCAATAATTTCCGTGCGCACCTGCTGACCTACCCGGTCAAAAACCAGCCGGTTAAACCCTTTTAAGTTAGCGTCCAATTCGGCGGACGGAAGATTATCGGCAATCAGCACACCCAACCCCGTGGGATGATAAAAAGTTTTATCGTGCCGGTAAAGCACCGTTTCCCCGCCAACTTCCAATTTATTTTCCGGAGACCCCAGCGTCACAGTACGAATCGGCGGTTCGGAAGCCGCGGCCAAAGCCTGCTTAGCTCCTTCACTAACCGTCGGACATTCTTCCAAAGCAGCCTTCTTCGCCGCCAACTTCATCGCAAAAGCCAAGCAAGTCGGCGACCCGCATTTCCCGCAATTAGTCTTCGGTAAATGCTTATAAATATCTAACCCGGTTAAGGCCATTTCTCGACTCCTTTATTAAAAAAATAATGTAACTACTCAGATATACGGCCGCTCATAATTAAACGTATTGGAAATTGAAAGTTTGGCAAAAATCAAATTTCCCCCCTTTGGAAAAGGGGGATCAAGGGGGATTTAAAAAACAGTATTTAAATCTCCCCTACCCCTCTTTATAAAAGAGGGAGAAAAAGTGCCAGCATTGCAAGTATGAACTGTTGTATACCTGAGTAGTTACAAA
>JBDRON010000021.1:0-17685 GCA_043810025.1 Elusimicrobiota bacterium | reverse complement strand
AATTGGAGAAGGTGGTAAGGTTTTAAGATAGCCTGAGGGATGGTTGCGCCCAAAAATCTGGATTTTTGCCTGTGGCGTAGGGGAATCTGGAGAATTAGGCCGTGCGATCTCTCGACAGGCTATTCGGCAGCGCTCATCGGAGATTTTTTTCAGCCCTAAAGCTGTTTTTGCCAAAGGAATAAAATCAATCGCGGTTCTTGGGCAAAAAATCAACGCTTGTCAAAGAGGGAAAAATTTAGTAGGATATTCTCTTGTTCTGTTAGTTAGGTTGTTAGACTAAGAGAACCCTTTGCTCTTTCCTGGCGTTTGAAGAACGGTTAAGGAATCTCTTTTATTCCGCATTCCGCATTCGTTTAGGGGAAGGGCCAAAAAGTCCAAAAAGGAGGTTGTTTAGCATGGCTGTGCAAAGTTATGAATCACTATTCATTTGTCCTGCGGGTCTTCCTGCCGAAGAAGTTGAAGTTCTAATCGAGAAGGCAAAACTGATCATCACCCAGAACGGAGGGCTGATCCTCTCCGCCGATAAATGGGGACGGCGGAAATTGGCCTATCCAATCAAGAAGCATCGGGAAGGGTTTTATCTTTATTTAAAGTTTGAAAGCCCGACCTCACTGATTAAATCTCTGGAACATTTTTTCCGGATGACCGAAGAAGTTATTCGGCATATTATTGTCCGGCTTAACGAAAAACCCGGTGACAAGGAACAGATTGCCGTAACCGAACAAACTGTTGAGGCGGCAGTTCCAGAAACTTTGCCGCAAGAGTCTGAAATTAAAGAGGAGGTAAAAGAAAATGGCTGATCTACGAGTTCCTTCACAAAACATGGTTTTTTTAATTGGCCGGCTGACCCGGGATCCGGAACTGCGGTTTACCCCGAAAGGCCAGCAGGTTTGTGTTTTTGATTTGGCGGTCAATCGGAGTTATCGCGATGCGACCGGAAATTGGTTAGAAGATACAACCTTCGTTCCCGTAGAAACCTGGGGACTGTTGGCCGAAAGATGCGCGAAGAAACTGGCTAAAGGCACGCCGGCTGTTGTCGAAGGGCGCTTAAAGAGTGAGAGTTGGCAGGGAAAAGATGGACAGAAAAGAAACCGGTTAGTCATTGTTGCTCAGCGGGTACAAAGTATGCTGCGTTCGGAAGGACAACCGGAAGGACAATCTGAAGGTCATGCCGAAGAAGGGGATGACGTAGAAGGGGCGGATCTAAGCGCTCCTTCCCCGGAACCGGTACCGGCAGCGAAAACAAAAGAAGATGTCCCGTTCTAAGATGTTTTCAGGTAGAGACGCAAAATTTTGCGTCTCTACAAACAACTGTTAATATTTAAGGAGGCTGATCATGGCGGAAGGAAGATCCAGAGAATCGAATAGTTCCAATAAAAGGTTTATGCCGAAATTTAAGCGGAAAAGTTGTCGTTTTTGCGCCGAAAAAACTAAAGATATTGATTATAAAAACGTAGTTTTACTCCGGGGGTTCATTACTGAACGCGGGAAAATGATTTCTGCGCGGACTACCGGCAATTGCGCTTATCATCAACGGCAGTTAACCGTAGCCTTAAAGAGGGCGCGAAATATCGGTCTGCTGCCGTTTTTTGTGGCTTAAAGTCCCTATAGAAAATTGGAAGTTTGGGAGAAATCTAATTTCCACCTTTTATAAAGGGGGAGTGAGGGGGATTTAGAAAATAATTACTAAATCTCCCCTACCCCTCTTTAAAAAAGAGGGAAAAAAATGCACCGCAGGTATGTAAAATTCCGAGCGAAACTCGGACTAACTTGTGATTTTGGGGAGTGAAGAAATGAAAGTAATACTTTGGGATGATGTGGCTAAATTAGGCAAGGTTGGCGAGGTGGTGAATGTGGCTGATGGCTACGCCCGTAATTTTCTTATTCCAAAAGGGTTGGCTCTGCTTTATACCGAAAAAACAAAAAATCAGATAGAAAGTAAGAAGAAAAAAGTCCTACAGCAGTTGGAGAAAGACAAAAAAACCGCGGCTCAGCGGGCTGAGGAAATCTCACGGATTTCGATCACGATACCGGTGAAAGCCGGTGAAAATGATAAAATGTTCGGGTCGGTTACTAACGCCGATATCGCCGAGGCTCTCGCCGGCGAAGGACAAAAAATTGACAAGAAAGATATTTTGTTGGAACAGCCGATCAAAGAGTTGGGAACGTATACGGTAGAAATAAAGATGCACAAAGAAGTAAACGGTAAAATAAAGGTTTGGATCGTCAAGGAGTAGCTATGGTTCTGGCTAAAACCGAAAACATGGTGACCAAACTCCCTCCGCAAAATTTGGAGGCCGAACGGGCGGTACTGGGGGCGATGCTCATTGACATTGAGGCGATTGTTAAGGCCATTGATGTTTTTTCCCGCCGGGGAGAGAAATGTTTTTATCTTGGCGCCCACCAAAAACTCTACCGGACAATTGTGAGTTTGTTTGAAGAAAATAAGGGGGTAGATACCCTGATTGTTTCGGAAGAACTGCGTAAAAACGGTTATCTGGAAGAAATCGGCGGCGTGGTTTATTTAACCAGTTTGATTGACAGCGTCTCCACATCGGCGCATATTGAGCATTATTCCCTGATTGTCCGGGAAAAATCTTTGCTTCGGGAGTTGATTTCGGCCGGCACGGAGATTGTTAACTGTTGTTTTTCACAGGAAAAAAATATTGAAGATGTTCTGGATAAAGCCGAAGAAAGTATTCTAAATATTGCTCAGGACCGGCTCCAGCCGGGGTTTGTTCCGGCCTCCGGGATGGTTCATGAGTTGTTGGAAAAGATTGAAAAATATCACCGGCAGGAACTGATTACCGGTATCCCTAGCGGTTATAAAGATTTTGATGCGTTGACCGGTGGATTACAGCCGGGCAACTTAATTATTATTGCCGGACGTCCGTCGATGGGTAAAACAAGTTTTTGTTTAAATATCGCCGAACACATCACTTTACAGGAAAAAAGACCCGTCGCTGTTTTTAGCCTGGAGATGTCTTTAATCGAAGTAATGATGCGGATGCTTTGTTCGGAAGCGCGGGTTAATCTGCATCAAGTCCGGCGCGGTTTTTTAGCTAAAAGTGATTGGTTAAAAATTACTTCGGCGGCGGCCCGGTTTCATGAGGCCGATTTGTTTATTGATCAATCCTCCAGTCTTTCCGTGTTGGAAATGAAGTCGCGGGCCCGGCGGTTGGCCAGTGAAATGCAAGCCAAAGGGAAGCGGTTGTCTTTAGTGATGGTGGATTATCTCCAGTTGATGCAGGGGCGCAGCCGGGCGGAAAACCGGCAGCAGGAAATCTCCGAAATTTCCCGTTCGTTAAAAGCCTTAGCTCGGGAGTTGGATGTGCCGGTAGTGGCTCTTTCTCAGCTTTCTCGCCGCCCGGAAGAAAAAACCCGCGGCGACCATCGCCCGCAGCTTTCCGATTTGAGAGAATCGGGCGCGATCGAGCAGGATGCCGATGCGGTGATCTTTATTTACCGGGAAGAGGTTTACCGTCCCGATGATCCTGAGGTTGCCGGTAAAGCGAAAATTATTATTGGTAAACAGCGCAACGGACCGATCGGCGAATTTGAGTTAGGATTCCTGAAAGAATCCACCAAGTTCGTTGATCTCTCCAAAGCCGGATAGAAGACGCGCGAACCTTAAAAAACTATGCTTCGTCCTACATGGGCTGAAATAGATTTGTCTAAATTTAGACAAAATATTAATAAAATCCGTCAAAAAGTTGCCCTCTCCACGAAAATTTTGGCGGTGATTAAAGCCGATGGCTATGGGCATGGCGCTTTGCCTTTAGCGAAGGCGGCGGAAGAAGAAAAAATTTCTTTTTTAGGCGCCGCTACTGTTGAAGAAGGAATTGAACTTCGCCAGGGCGGGGTTTCTTTGCCGATCTTGTTAATGGGCTCGGTGTATCCGTTTAGCAATTTTAGTGAAATTATCCGGCATCGGCTGACTCCCACTATCGCCAGCTGGTTTGCTTTGGAAAAACTGCTTGATTATGCGGCCGGGGTTACCGATAAAGTTTGCCTTCATCTGAAAATAGATACCGGCATGGGCCGGATCGGGGTTTCTCCGGAACAAGCCCTCCCCTTGATCAAAAAAATTGTTCATCATCAATCGATTTTCCTGGAAGGTATTTATACCCATCTGGCTTGCGCCGATACTGATCCCGGTTATACAGCCAAACAGTTAGACAAATTTTTTCTTCTAAAGAAAAGTTTGGAAAAGGAAGGGATTAGGATCCCTTATTGGCATGCCTCAAATTCAGCGGCGATACTGAACTTTCCGCAAAGCCATTTAGATTTAGTCCGTTCGGGGTTAGCCTTATACGGCCTAAACCCCCGGCCTTCAACGGAAGGCGGGGAAAGTTTCCAGCCGATACTTTCCTGGAAAACACAGGTGGTTTTTTTTAAAAAAATTTTGGCCGGCAGCGCGATCAGCTATGGCCGGACTTTTGTGGCTCAGAAAGATTCCTGGATTGCCACTTTGCCGGTCGGTTATGCCGACGGCTATTCCCGCCGGTTATCCAATCTCGGCGAGGCGCTGATCCATAATCAACGGCTCCGGGTGGCCGGCACAGTGACGATGGATATGATTATGATCGATGTTACTCCAATCAAGGACCAAATAAAAATCGGTGATGAAGCCGTTTTGTTGGGCAAACAGGGAAAAGAAAAAATTACTGCCGAGGAATTAGCGGATAAAATCGGCGCTATCCCCTACGAGATAGTCTGCGCTATTTCCAAAAGGGTACCCAGGGTATATGTGTAATATGTGGGCATTCCCCCTTTTAGAAAGGGGGATAAGGGGGATTTAGAAAATAATTACTAAATCTCCCCTACCCCTCTTTATAAAAGAGGGAGAAAAAATGCCCGGCAGATATGTAAAGCTCCGAGCAAAGCTCGGCCCAATTTAATATTAACATGAATAATCTCGATTTAATTGAAAAACCCAGCAGTTTTTTAGGGCAAAAAATTCTGGAGATTGCCCAAAGTCTCGGCAAGGTGGCCTTGCTTTTTAAAAACACCCTGCGCTGGATGCGTCACCGGCCGCTGGATTGGAATAATGTTTTTAACCAGATGCTGGAAATCGGTGTGCGCAGTCTGCCGGTGACTACGTTGACCTCGCTTTTTACCGGCATGGTGCTGGCTTTACAAACCGGGTTTTCCAGCCGGAATATTTTTAACGAGCCGATCTATGTGGGGACGGTGGTCGGGTTTTCCCTGGTTAAAGAACTGGGGCCGGTGTTGACGGCGGTAATTATTGCCGGGCGGGTCGGGGCCTCCATCGCCGCTGAGCTGGGAACAATGAAAGTTACCGAACAAATTGACGCCCTCTATACTTTGGGGACTAATCCGATTAAATATTTAGCCGTGCCCCGCTTTATCGCCTGTCTGGTGGTGATCCCGATTTTAACGGTACTGGCCATCGCGACCGGAATCATCGGAGGATTTCTGGTCAGTGTCTATAAACTGCACATCCCCTCCTCGGTTTACTACGACGATATTTTTAATTTTATGCGGATGGACGATTTTTTTCATGGCTTGATTAAATCCTTCTTTTTTGCCATTATAATAGTTGTTGTTTCCTGTTATAAGGGATTTGAATGCCATGGCGGCGCTGAAGGGGTGGGTAAAGCCACCACCAGCGCCGTGGTCGTCTCGATGGTCTTAATTTTGGTCTCCGATTATTTTATTACCGCCTTATTGGCTTTTTTGGGGATCGGATAAGAAATATCAAATATCAAAAATCAAAGATCAAAATTTAAAGACAAAATGAAATATCAAATATTAAAATTAACTAAAAAAACTAATGATTAAAATAGTTGATTTGCATAAATCGTTTGATGGGCATCGGGTTTTGGAGGGGGTCAATTTAGAGATCCGCGATGGGGAAACGCTGACGATTATCGGTGGATCGGGCTGCGGGAAAAGCGTGCTGCTGAAACATATCGTCGGATTAATGAAACCGGAGAGCGGCCAGGTTTATATCGAGGATCAAGAAATAACCTCGATGGAGGAAGACGAACGGGCTGAGGTGCAGAAAAAGTTTGGGATGCTCTTTCAGGGCGCGGCGTTGTTCGATTCGTTGACGGTTGGGGAAAATATTGGTTTTGGGCTGCGCAACATCGGTAATTTTAGCAATGAGAAAATTAATTTGATCGTTGCCGAAAAGTTGTCGCGGGTCGGGTTGTCGGGGATCGAAGAATTGAAACCGGCCGAGCTTTCCGGCGGGATGAGAAAACGGGTTGGGCTGGCCCGGGCGATCGCCTGCGAGCCCCAGTATATACTTTACGATGAACCGACCACCGGGTTGGACCCGATTATGGCTGATGTGATTAACGATTTAATCGTGCATCTGCAAAAAGAGTTAAAGGTTACTTCGATTGTGGTTACCCACGACATGAAGGCGGCTTATAAAGTTTCTAACCGGCTGGCGATGCTTTATGAAGGTAAAATTATCGCTTTGGGCACACCGGAAGAAATTCGCACTTCACGAAGTCCGTTGGTTCAACAATTTATTAGCGGTTCAAGTCAAGGGCCGATAAAGATGAAGGTAAAGGAGTGGTAAATGCTCACTAAAGAAACTAAGGTTGGTTTATTTGTGCTGGGCGGGATAATTGTTTTTATGTTCGGCATAGTTGTTCTGGGCGATTTCCATTTTCAGCGGCGCTATAAGGTCCATATTCTTTTTGATGATATCGCCGGACTTCCCGATAAAGCGCCGGTGAAGATTGCCGGGGTCGAGGTTGGCAAGGTCAAAGAGATTAACCTGCAAAACAATAAAGCTAAGGTTACGGTCTGGATTAACAATAAGATTAAAATTCATGAAGATACCCGGGCTTCAATTATCGCTACCGGGATTATCGGCACAAAATATTTAGAGATGACCCTGGGTTCCCCTGATTTGCCGTTGCTAAAAGACGGCGATACTATAGTTGGAATAAATCCCCTTAGTTTGGATAAAATTATTGCCCAGGTGGCCGAAGGATTTAGCAGTTTAATTGAATCCCTTAAGTCTTTAGGCGGGGAGGAATTGGGCAAGGACTTAAAAAACATTTTAAAAAATACCAGCGGGATTACCGAAGTTTTGAACCGGGTTCTGCAAAGCAAAGAAATCAATTTGGCTGAAACTATCGACTATTTTCACGATTTCTCCAAAGATATCCGCAAAGTGGCGGGTGATTTGGAAGAGATTACCTCCGGCAGCAAAGAAGATCTTAAGACAACCTTAAAGAAATTGGGCGGGGTGGTGGATAAGCTGGATGCGGCTTTAACCTCGGTGGCCGAAATTTCCCAGAGTATCGAAAAAGGCGATGGTGTTTTAGGGAAACTTTTTTCCGATAAAGAAATGGGTGAGCAGGTGAAAGAAGCGGTGGGCAGTCTAAAAGAGACGGCCCGCGATGCCCAGAAGGTATTGCGGCGGATCGCCGGCTTTAAGACCTATTGGGATTACCAACTGCGTTCGGATTTGGATGATGATATTTCTCGCAGTGATTTCGGCTTACGGATTTATCCTAAGGAAGACAAGTTTTATTATCTGGGTATGAATAACATCGGGGAAAAAGGCAGCGATGAAGGCGGACAGAAACGAAACACTTTTACGGCTGAACTGGGACACGATTTCGGTCCCTGGACTTTGTCGGCGGGGGTAATTCGCAGTAAGGGCGGCTTGGGGCTAAACTACCGGCCTTTCCCCAGTTATAATTGGTTTAATCGCTTGTCGCTGAAAGCGGAGGTCTTCGATTTTGGCCGCAAGGTGGTCAAAGGCACGGAAAATAAAAACAAGGCTTGGTTGAATACCGGCCTGTGCGTAAGGATGACTAAATGGCTGTATCTCAGCGCCGACGTGGAAGACAGTTTGGAGGGAAAAAATTTTAATGCCAACCTTAATCTGGTGATCGAAGACGAGGATATCGCCTATCTTCTTGGCTTGGTGGGTTTGGCCCGGCTGTAATGATTGCGGATTTAATAAAATTGTCGTGAGTTTTGAGTCATGGGTTATGAGCAAAAACAAAACCAGTTGTTTGGGGATTTTAGCTCATGACTCAGAACTCATGACACAAGACCTTTAAAATTATGAAACTTGCCGTTAAACCGAAAATTGTTTTTCGTTGTCAGGAATGCGGGCATAGCGCGGTCAAGTGGCTGGGGAAATGTCCGGATTGCCGGCAATGGAATAGTTTTGTGGAAGAAAAGGAAGTCTCCTCTCCGGCTTTTCAGCGCCGGGTGAGCAATATTCCATCGGCGGAAGCCGTGGAGATTAGTTCGCTGAAGATGGATAATTATCAGCGGGTTAGTTCCGGCCTAACGGAATTTGACCGGATTTTAGGCGGTGGTTTAGTTCCGAGTTCGTTTATCTTGATTGGCGGTCCGCCCGGGATCGGAAAATCGACTCTGCTCTTGCAGCTGGCTAGTCATCTTTGCCTGAAAGAAAAAGTGCTTTATGTCAGCGGTGAGGAATCTTTAGAACAAATAAAATTGCGTTCTGACCGGCTGGGATTGAAAGGCGAAAAGCTTTATCTTTTAGCCGAGACGAACTTGGAAACAATCGTTGTCCAGATCGAGAAACTGTCTCCCAAATATTTGATCATTGATTCGATCCAAACGGTTTACCGTCCGGATTTACCTTCGGCGCCGGGGAGTGTCGGTCAGGTGCGGGAATGCGCGAACGAATTTTTGACCATCGCCAAAGGCAGACAAATCACTACTTTTGTCATCGGACACGTAACTAAGGAAGGCACGATTGCCGGGCCGCGGGTGTTGGAACACATTGTGGATACGGTGGTCTATTTTGAGTCGGAGAAACATCAATCTTTCCGGATTCTGCGCTCTTACAAGAACCGCTTTGGTCCGACTCAGGAGGTTGGGCTTTTAGAGATGGCTGCCGAGGGCTTGCGCTGTGTGGACAACCCTTCAAAAATTTTTTTACAGGAGCGGGTAATTTCGGAACCGGGAACGACAATTGTTCCGGTTATCGAAGGTACCCGTCCGATACTTTTGGAGCTGCAGGCCTTAGTTAGTCTGACTAATTTTGGTCTTCCCCGGCGGATGGTTACCGGGCTGGATTATAATCGGGCTATCCTTTTGATTGCGATTATCGAGAAACGGCTGGGACTGCCTCTGGAAAACAAAGATGTTTTTTTGAATGTGGTCGGAGGGATAAAAATCGACGAACCGGCGGCCGATTTAGGGGTGGTTTTTTCGGTTGTTTCCGCCTTAAACAACCGGGCTTTCCCGATGGATACGGCGGTGGTTGGCGAAGTCGGGCTTACCGGCGAGGTGCGGGCGGTTACCCAAATTGAACAGCGGGTGCGGGAAGCAGAAAAATTGGGGTTTGCCCGCTGTATCATCCCAGCGGTGAATAATACCGGTTTGGCAAATAAAACCAAAATAGAAATAATCGGCCTGAAAAAAGTTTCTGAAGTTTTGGATTGGATTAAGTAGAGACACAAAATTTTGTGTCTTTACAATGGATTAAGTAGAGACACAAAATTTTGTGTCTTTGGATTGGATTAAGTAGAGACACAAAATTTTGTGTCTTTACATTGGATTAAGTAGAGACACAAAATTTTGTGTCTTTACAATTATATATAGGAGGCAGGGCAATGACTATTTGGGTGATCCGGGTTTTGGTGTTCATCGGCGGGCCTTTAGCCGGCTGGTTTCAAATATCTCGGGATAAAGAAGGAATTTTTCTTGGTTTAGCGATTGCTTTAGGAGTAATTTTAATTGAAATGATTATCGAAAGGATACCTTTAGATACGTTGATTTTTGGGGCCTTAGGGGCTATTTTAGGTTTGGTGTCGGCGAAGCTGTTGGATTACAGTATCTTTCAGCTGGAGAATCCGAAATTAAATGCGCTAATGGCGCAATACAGTTTTTTGATCAAGGGGACCATGGCTTGTTTAGGTCTGATGTTGGCTGTAAATAAAAAATCCGAGTTGGAGCTGCTGGACAAAAATATTGCTTTGGGTAGTAAGAAAAATAAGGTAGAGTTGCATATTTTAGATACCAGCGCGATTATTGACGGCCGGATCGCTGATATTTGTGAGACCAAATTTTTGGCCGGGACCTTGATTGTGCCGAATTTTGTGCTTAAAGAGCTACAAAACATCGCCGATTCTGCGGATGGCAATAAGCGGGCCCGCGGCCGCCGGGGGTTGGATATTTTGAATCGTCTGCAGGAGAGTTCCGATTTGCCGGTAAAAATTTATGATAAAGATTATCCCAAAATCGGCGAGGTTGACGCAAAGATAGTAAAATTGGCCGAAGAGCTTGCGGCAAAAGTGATTACCACGGATTTTAATTTAAATAAAATTGCTTCCTTGCAGGGGGTAACGGTACTGAATATTAATGATTTATCCAATGTGCTTAAACCGATTGTTTTGCCTGGAGAGGCGATGAATGTGTTTGTGGTGAAGGAAGGTAAAGAGCGGGAGCAGGGTATTGCTTATCTTGATGACGGGACGATGGTTGTGGTCGAGGAAGGCCGCCGGAGCGTGGGAAAAAGGTTGGAGGTTATTGTCTCCAGCATCATTCAGACCTCAGCCGGCCGAATGATTTTTACCCGGCTGAAAGAAGACAACGGGCATTATAAAGGATAATAGGGATTAAGGACCGAACATGGTTATTGCTATCGTAGTGGCGGGCGGGCAGGGGCGGCGGTTTGGACAAAAAAAACAGTTTTTAAAACTAAAAAACAAACCGGTGCTGGTCTGGTCGCTGGAGAAGCTGGAAAAAATAAATTTGCTGGATAAAATTGTTTTGGTTTTGCCCGCCGAGGATCTTCAACAGGGAGTAACTTTAGTAAAAAAATATCGTTTGAAAAAGGTGGCAAAAATTGTCTCTGGCGGCCGGGAGCGGCAAGATTCGGTTTGGGCTGGCTTGACTGCGCTGGGGAAGACAAGTGGTTCCGATCTGGTCCTTGTTCATGACGGGGTGAGACCGTTGGTTAAGGAAGAAAATATTGATGCGTTGATTAAAACTGCGCAACGTTGGGGTGGGGCGGTTTTGGGTATTCCGGTTAAAGATACCTTAAAGGAAGCAAGTAAAGAAGTCGTGGTCCGAACGTTGTTCCGGGATAAGATCTGGGCGATTCAGACACCCCAGGCGTTTCGTTACGATTGGTTGAAGAAAGCTTACCTGCAGGCCCGGAAGTCCGGTTTTGCCGGAACGGATGATGCGCAGTTGGTGGAAAAATACGGTAAAAAAGTCCGGTTGGTCGCCGGGGATGAAACAAATATTAAGATCACCACCCCCAATGATTTAAAGTATGCAGAAACTTTGATAAAGGGATAACAATATTTTTGTTGTGTGGTCCCCCTTTTGAAAGAGGGATTAAGGGGGTTAGGTTCTGTCTTTCAAACTCCCCTAACCCCTCTTTTCTAAAGAGGGGAATGCGCCGCAGTCGCCTAACTTGTTGTCTGAAGCTTGCAGCCTGTAACTTGGTAATGTCAAAAGTTTTATGAAAAACGATTAGAAAAATAGTTGAAAAATTATGACGATTTTTGTAATAAAGGGGGGGAGGGAAACGGCGTGGTTTAAAATGGGATAATTGATAGTCTAGGTTTCCCCCTTTAAAAAGGGGGACGAAGGGGGATTTTACGACGATACAAATCCTCCCTAACCCTCCTTTATCAAAGGAGGGAATCACTCAAAAAATCCTGTTTTTAGTAATATTACCTTTGACATTACCTGTAACTTGCGAAGGAGGTAAAAGATGCGTGTTGGCTTGGGGTTTGATATTCATAAATTTGGGGTAGAGCGGAAGTTGGTTTTAGGGGGGGTGGTGATACCGGGCCATGCGGGGTTGGTGGGGCATTCCGATGCCGACGTCATCAGTCATTCTGTTGCCGACGCTTTATTGGGAGCTTTGGGGGAGGGGGATATTGGGCAGCATTTTCCCAATACCGATCCGCAGTACAAAGATATTTCCAGTTTGATTTTGTTGGATAAGGTAGCTAAAATTTTGAAAGATAAAAATTATGAAGTAAATAATTTGGATGTGATGGTTGCCGCTCAGGAACCAAAATTATCTCCTTATTATCAGGAAATGAAGGAAAATTTAGTTCGGGCGCTGGATCTGGATTTAGGAGAAATTAATATTAAGGCCACGACTACGGAAGGCTTAGGAATAATCGGGCAAGGTGAAGGGATCGCCTGCTGGTCCATTGTCAGTATCATCCGCCGTCAATTATGAGTATTCGTCTTTATAATACCTTAACCGGAAAAAAAGAAGAGTTTATCCCTTTAGCCGCTAAAGAAGTGCGGATGTATGTTTGCGGGATTACCCCTTACGATAGCTGTCATTTAGGACATGCCCGCTGTTATGTCGTTTTCGATTGCCTTCGCCGGTTTTTTAGCTGGAGCGGTTATCAGGTGAATTATGTCCAAAATTTTACCGATATTGACGATAAGATTATTAAGCGGGCGGCCGAACTAAAAACTTCTCCGGGCGATTTAGCCCGCAAATATATCGCTGAATATTATATAATGATGGACCAGTTAAACATTCAGCGGGCATCGGTTTATCCGCTGGTTACCGAACATATTGGAGAGATTATTGATTTTGTTCAGGTTCTCTTGAATAAAGGTTTCGCTTATGTTTCCGAAGGGAATGTTTTTTTCTCGGTCCGGAAATTTTCCGGTTATGGCCGGCTTTCCAAGCGCGGTCTGGAAGAACTGTTGGCGGGAGCGCGGGTAGAAGTGGATCCGCGGAAAAAAGATCCGCTGGATTTTGCTCTCTGGAAATCGGTCTCCCCGGAAGAAGAAATTTGTTGGGATTCACCCTGGGGCCGGGGACGGCCGGGGTGGCATATCGAATGTTCGACGATGTCGAAGAAATATTTGGGAGAAAGTTTTGATCTTCACGGCGGCGGCGCCGATTTGATTTTCCCGCATCATGAAAACGAGATTGCCCAGTCGGAGGGATTTTCCGGCAAACCGATGGTGCGCTGCTGGCTGCATAACGGGTTTGTGACGATCAAAGAGGATAAGATGTCGAAATCTTTAGGTAATTTTTTTACTGTGGCTCAGATCTTTCAGCAGGCTTCTCCGATGGCGGTGAGGTTTTTTCTGCTCAATCAGCATTATCGTTCGCCGCTGGATTTTTCTTTGGAACGTTTGGAGGAAGCCAAACAGGGCTGGCAAAGAATTACGGGGGCGGAGGAAAAGGCGGTTTTTCTGTTGGATAAACTGGATGAGCAAAAGCAGGTCTTACCGGTTCTTGACGAAAAAACAGAGAAGATTAAAAATAATTTCCGTCTGGCGATGGAGGACGATTTTAACACCGCTTTGGCAATTGGAGAAATTTTTAACCTGGCGGGGATGTTGAATAAATACTCGGCGCTGGGCGCAGACAGTTTAAATAAAATCAAAGGAGCCTTAACGGTTTTAAAAGAATTTAAATCAATTTTGGGTTTGGAACTGAGCGCGGAAAACAAGGAAACGGAAAAAAACAAAATTGAGGAATTGATTAAAAAACGGGAAGAGGCCCGGATGAAAAAAGATTGGGCCAGCGCCGATCAACTGCGCCGGGAGTTGGAAAAACTGGAGATAGTTTTAGAAGACACCCCGCACGGAACCCGCTGGCGGAAGAAATAGGTTTAAGGTGGAAGGTTCAAGGTTCAAGGTTCAAGGTTCAAGGTTTAAGTATAAAGGCTCGATTCTTTTCGCTTACCGCTTAAACCTTACACCTTAAACCTTAAAAATTATGGAAGATTTAATTTTTGGGCGCCAGCCGGTGAAAGAAACGCTTTTAGCCAAGAGCCGGCAGGTGCAAAAAGTTTTGGTTGCCGATAATTGCCGCGGTTCGATTGTAGATGAAATTGTCCAGTTGGCCAAAAATAATGGCGTGCTGGTGCAATTTGTTCCCCTTAGCCGGATTAGCGGTTTGGTGCGGGATGAATTGCATCAGGGTGTGGCGGCTTATGTGGCGCCGCAGGCCTTTCTGGAGCTGGCGGAATTAATCGCGCAGGCTTACGCCAAAGAGAAAAATCCGGTTTTGGTGGCGCTGGATGAGCTGAAAGATCCGGTCAATGTCGGGGTAATTTTACGCAGTATCCACTGTCTGGGCGGGCAAGGGATGATTTTACCGGTTTGGCGAACAGCCCCCTTAACCCAGTCAGTAGGTAAAGCTTCCAGCGGGGCGATTGATCTGGTGCCGATTGCCCAGGTAAAAAATCTGGTTTCGGCGCTGGAAATTTTGAAAAAAGAAAAGTTTTGGGTGGTCGGGGCGGAGGCGCAAGGCGAAAGTTGTTTTAAAACCGACTTAAAAATGCCCTTAGTTTTAGTGGTGGGCAGCGAAGGCGCCGGGTTGCGGCGGTTAGTCAAAGAACATTGCGATTTTATTGTGAAAATACCCCAAAGGGGAGAGGCGATTACCTCTTTAAACGTCGCCCAGGCCGCTTCGATCCTGCTCTATGAAATACTGAGGCAAAAAGAGGGATAGGGTTAGCGGCAGAGGAAGAAAAACTTGTGCTACGTAAGTTGTAGGGAACGGTCGCGACCGGTTCCTTACAGTTAATGCATGTGTGTTCCCCCTTTAAAAAGGGGGATTAAGGGGGATTTAGAAAATGTTGTTAAAATCTCCCCTACCCCTCTTTTAAAAAGAGGGAAAAAAATATCGCAGAAGTGTAAAGTTCTGAGTGTAGCGAGGACTAAGCCGACGTCAAGGCGGTAATTTTGATATGATTAATAAAAATTCTTTCTTTTTCTTGGGTTTGTTAGTTGTCGTAGGAGCAGTTGTTGCTGCTCAAGCGAATGAGCAGGTTTATATTTATTCCGGCCAGTGGGGAGAGCAAGGCAGCGACGATGGCCAATTTGACAAACCTTATGGTGTGGCCGTGGATAGCAGTGGCTATGTTTATGTGGGAGATTCCGCTAATGACCGGATTCAGAAATTTGCCGGCACCGGTGTTTTTGTAACCAAATGGGGGGGGGCAGGCGGCGCGGATGGGAAGTTTCTTAATCCTTACCGTGTAGCGGTGGATAGTATTGGGTATGTTTATGTGGCCGATTGCTGGAATAACCGGGTTCAGAAGTTTGACTACAGCGGAAATTTTATTCTCAAGTGGGGGATTGCTGGTTCGCTTGACCAAGAATTTAATTTTCCTGAAGGAATAACCCTTGACTCGCAAAATAATGTTTATGTGGCTGATCGCTGGAACGATCGAATCCAGAAGTTCGATAGCGTGGGAAATTTTATTGACAAGTGGGGTAGTCTTGGTGGTGGTGACAGTGAGTTTGATTCTCCTTATGGGATCGCCGTGGACAGCGCCGGTTATGTTTATGTGGCCGATACCAATAATTACCGGATACAGAAGTTCACCAGCGATGGTGTTCCTGTGGACAAATGGGGAGCCTTGGGCAACGGGAACGGACAGTTCAATCTTCCCTACGGGATCGCCGTGGACAGCGCCGGTTATGTTTATGTGGCCGATACCAATAATTACCGGATCCAGAAGTTTGACAGTAACGGTAACTTTATTGTCCGCTGGGGAAGCCAGGGGATCGGCGACGGTCAGTTTGACCGGCCGGAAGGGATCGTGGTTGACGGGATAAATGTTTATGTTGCCGATACGGAGAATTACCGGATCCAAAAATTTTTCCGCAATTATTATCCGGACAGTCCCGGCAATATGCTGCCGGTAAATGACACGGCCGATCTGGCTGACGAAGTCACTTTAAGCTGGATCGGCAATGATCCCGACCCCGGTGATTCGCTCAGCTATGATGTTTATTTTGGGACCAGTCCTTCGCCGGCCTATAAAACCACACAAACACAAAATTCTTATCCAGCCACAGCTTTGCAATCCGGAACAACCTATTACTGGAAAATTGCCACCAAAGATGATAAAGGGTATTCCCAGGAAAGTGCGGTCTACCGGTTTGTGGTTAAGGCCGCGCCGATAGTTATCCCGCCCAAGCTGGTGGTTTATCCCAATCCCTGCAAACTGAGCGGGCGCTCAGCACAAAACAGGATAATTTTTAGCGGGATAACCGGCCGGGCCACGGTGGAGATTTACACTTTAAGCGGCCAGAAGGTCCGTAAGTTGGAAAAGACCGAAAACGATGAACTGCTGTATTGGGATATTCGCAACGAAGAGGGGGAGAGTTTGGCCAGCGGGGTCTATGTTTATATTGCCATCCCGGAAAACGGCGAAAAGAAAACGGGGAAAATCGCCATCGTAAAGTGAAGAGCAGTCTCGTCGATATTTAAATTATTTATCCAATTTGTGCTTGACAAAAAAAGAACAAGTCAGTATAATGGGAATGAGAACCATTATCATTAAGGAGTAATTATGCCGCCAAGAAATCGATGCGGGGCGCCGTGGCTTCACGGAAAGTTTAAAGGATGCGGTTATAAAGTAACAATCGGCCGCCAGGCAATCCTCGACATACTTCACCAGGCAAACAAGCATTTAAGCGCCGAGGATATTTACCTTAAAGTGCATGAGATTTATCCTGTTGTAGGGTTGACTACCGTTTACAGGACCCTGGAGATGCTGGAAAAGATGGGGATGATCTTCAAGTTTGATTTTGGCGACGGAAGGGCAAGATATGAATTAGCTGAAGGAGAGAAAGGCGAAAACCATCACCACCATCTTGTATGCACAAAGTGTAACCAGGTCGTAGATTATACGGATTTTATTGACCAGGAAGTAAAGCTTTTAAAAGAAACCGAAAGAGAACTTTCCAAGAAGTATAACTTCAATATTACCAATCATCTTATTCAATTTTACGGATTATGCGAAAAGTGCCGGGGTAAATAGCAGAGGTTAATTTTTTTTGCTCTCTAAATGAAAATGGATTTCATTTGTATTAAGGAGAGGTGTGAAAAATAAAAAAGGAGGTGGTTGTTATGTAAACGAGCGGATAAAATCGCTTGAGAATGAAGCTGTAAAAGGGAAGTAAGCTGTCTGGGGAGAGGAGATACTGTCAACCTTCTCCTAAATGTTATTTTTAAACGGGGGAATTATATGCGGATAGGTGTTACTTTGGATAGTGCAAAAGGTCTGGAAGGAAATGTCTGCATGCATTTTGGCCAATGCAGCCATTTCTTGATCGTTGATGTCGAAAACGGAAAAATTGCCGGTACAAAAGTTGTCCCAAACACGGCCCAGCACGGCGGAGGCGGATGCCTGGCTGTTGATGAGATACTAAAACATCAAGTGACGCATGTCATTGCCGGCGGGATGGGTATGGGCGCACAGCAGAAATTTACCGCGGCGGCTGTGGAAATATTTGGCTACACGGGTAAGGTGAAAGAAGGGCTTGAAATGCTGCTTAAAAACTCCCTTGGCGGCATCGAAGCCTGCCGCGAGCACGGTGAATGCCATTAGGAGGGTATGAAAGATGAAAATATGCATTACGTCGGAAGGAAAAACGCTTGATTCAAAAGTTGATCCCCGGTTCGGCAGGTGCCGGTATTTTATTATTGTTGATTCAGAAACATCGGCATTTGAAGCAATACGGAGGCTTGTATGAAACTGAGAATAGTAAGCTAGTCAAATCTCTTCTATTAAAGGATATTTTTGCGGTTACCATATAGAATTTTGTAACTACTCAGGTTGTTAAGTGATCACGGTTAGATAATTAACTGCGCATAAAAAAAGGACTATGAATTCCGTTCTGTGATGTTTTTTCCCTCTTTTAAAAAGAGGGGTAGGGGAGATTTAGACAATATTTCTAATTTTC
>JBDRON010000020.1:0-5250 GCA_043810025.1 Elusimicrobiota bacterium | reverse complement strand
TTACAAATGTAACATATATCACCGATATATGTCAAGATATTTTTTATTATTTTTTCGTGACTACATTTTACATCGCCTTTTTGACGGTTTTATCGTCGATAAAATCAATTTTGTCCAGATCCTGTCTAGGAAGATCCGTTTCAACCTCAATAATAGTCTACATAAAACATGTTAATATTATGTTAAGAAGATGTTAATCTTTTGTTAATTTTTTTGAGGTAAGATTTGAGTGGGAGAAGCGGGGTCAAAACAATAAAACCCTGCTAATTTTTTTTCGTTGTTCAGTTCGGTCATTTTGGTTTGGTATTCATGGGACTTGGTTTCGGCCTGGGCCAGTCGGGTGTACAGGGCTTAGAATTCTGGTAATTATTGTTGACAATTTATTTTCTTCTCATTTATAAATTTTAGGGAACAGAGAAATCGCGTAGAGCGGGTAATCAGAATATCGGTTACGGTTGTTAAAGTTTAATTGAGAGGCCCGGGATAAAATAGCCGGATTATATTTGTGGTCATAAACCTGCAGGCTCTTGGCTTTGGTAATAGAACCTGCTTTCACCTCTAAGGGAAAGATGTGTTCCTGATAAGGGATGACAAAATCAACCTCCGCGGTGTCCCCACTGGCCCAGTAATAAAGATTTTCTTGTCCATTTGCTATTAATTCCTGGGCCACAAAATTTTCCGTAAATGCGCCGTTATACCATGAAAAAAGTTTATTTCCCGCAATAATCGTTGTTGGAGTTAAATCAAGCATCGCCCCTAACAACCCGACATCTAATAAAAACAATTTAAAAACATTTTCCTCAATATATCCACTTAGTGGTAAATTGGGGGTCTTTATTCGATGGGATTTGCAAACATATCCGGCGCTGATCAGCCATTGGATCGCCTCATTATAATCTCTGGGCCGAGCGTGCTTTTTTAAAATAGAAAAGGTAAACTTTTTATTCTCTTTGGCCAGTTGGCTTGGTATCGCTTTCCAGATAGTTGCTATTTTAATCGCATCTAATTTTGATGCATGTTTTGCAAAATCCGCCTCATAACCTTGTAAAATTTCTTTTTGAATTTTTCTTGTCTTGTTCAAATCTTTGTCTTCTAGATACTGTTTGACTGCTTCCGGCATGCCGCCAATAAAAAAATACATCTTCAAATCTTCAATTAATTCATCATGAAATTTTTTTTCAATAGCCTCGAAATTTGTTTTAGTATTAATCAATTCTCGCAGCATCGTTTTTTGCCGGCCATCCAAAAATTCTCCGAAAGACAACGGATATAGATGAAGGATGTTTACTTTCCCCACGGGAAATGATCTTTCCTGTCCCAATTTTATGCCAAGCAGAGAACCGGAAGCGATAATGTGATATTCATTATTTAATTCATAAAAATATTTTAGACTGGTTAGAGTTTCTGGCGACTCCTGAACTTCATCAAAGATAATTAAAGTTTTTCCCCGGTAAAATTTTTCTACCGAAATCTATCGATAATTTTTCCAGTATTTTGGCAGGCTCCAATTTACCATTAAAAAGTTCCTTTAGATTGGGATCTTCTTCAAAATTAAAATAGGCTAAATCCTGATATTCATGCTTCCCAAATTCTTTCAGGATATATGTTTTTCCCACCTGGCGCGCGCCCTTCAGGATTAAAGGTTTCCGCGCTTGATCCTTTTTCCATTCTAACAAATTTTTATAGATGTCTCTCTTCATAGAATGAATTTTATTAGTAATTGTGAAAAAAGTCAAATAATTCGTTAGGAAAATGTGAAATTTTTAACAAAATTCGTTAGGAAAATGTGAAATAATCCAGTTCAGCCTAAAATTTCTCCTAAATTAGCAAAAAACTGCTAATTCTTTTCGTTATTCAGTTCGGCCATTTTGATTTGGTATTCTTGGGACTTGCTTTCGTAGTTAGTCTCGGCCTTGGCCAGTTGGCTGTAAAGCGCTTCGATTTCCGGGCGCAACTGGTGGGATTTCTTGGACAGCTGGCTAATCGCCGGGCTGTCACCGGTGGCCGAGGCCTGAACCAAGGCTTCAGTGCACGACTGCAGTTCCTGTTCCCGCGCGGTGATCGAAGTCTCCAACTGATCTTTTTGCTGTTCCAAAGATCTTAGCGCCCGCGACTTTTCCTGCAACAGCTCTGCTTTCTTCCGTTTCAAGATTTTTCTTTGATTCGGCTCGCTTTTCTGTTTCTCGGATGATGGTCCTTGCTTGCGGTCGAGGTCTTCGCTCTCCCAGCCGATTTTGTCCAAAAATTCCTGGTAGGTGCCTTCAAAGACGCTGGTTTTGCCGCGGTCAAAGATGATCAGGCGGGTGGCCAGGCGGTGGAGGTATAACTCATTATGGGTGACCATCATCACCGAACCGGGAAATTGATCAATGGCCTCCAGCAGTGATTCACAGGACTCCAGATCCAGGTGGTTGGTTGGCTCATCGAGGAGTAGTAAATTGCAGGGGGTGGACAGGATTTTGCCCAGCAAGACCCGGCTTTTTTCGCCGCCGGAAAGCACCCCGACTTTTTTTAAGGCCAGGCTGTCGCTGAACATCATCGCCCCGCAGATGTCGCGGGCCGCTAATTGCTTGCAGTCGGGGCTGGCGCTCATGATTTCCTCCAATACCGTCCGCTGTTCATTGAGATGAGCCAGGGAATTTTGGCCGAAGAAAGCAGTCTTAATTAACGGGTGTTGTTTGATCGTTCCACCGCATTGCGGCAATTCTCCGGATAAAATTTTTAAGAGCGTGGACTTCCCTTTGCCGTTTTTGCCGATCACACAAATTCTTTCTTTTTTGCCGAGAGTAAAGGAAAGTTTGTCCATTAACCAGGGTTCCTGGCCGTGATAGGAAAAAGTCAGGTTGTGCGCCGATAAAATTTGCGCCGCCGGAAAATCACTGTAACGGAATGAAAACTCCAGGTCTTCGATCTGGCCGAGTTCCTCCATCTGCCCTTTTTTCTCCAGCATCTTCACCCGCGATTGTACCAGACTGCTAAATCGCGCTTTAGCCCGAAACTTGCTGATAAAGACTTCCAACTGCTTGCGTTTCTTTTCATCATTGAGACGGGTTTTTTCATAGACCGATTCTTCCAGGGCAATCTGCTCATATAATTTCGCGGTACCGCCCTGCACTTTGCGGGCCCGCTGCCGGTGGATAATGATCGTATGGGTGGTAATCTCGTCCATAAACAGCCGGTCATGCGTGATTAAAAGCAGTTCCTTCTTCCAGTCTTTTAAAAAATCAATCAGCCAGCGGATAGCCACAATATCCAGATAATTGTTCGGTTCGTCCAGCAACAGCAAATCCGGATCAGAAAGTAGTACTTTCGCCAGGTTCAGACGGATCTGATATCCGCCGGAAAATTCCTGGGGAGAACGCTGTAGATCGTCCTTGGAAAATCCCAGTCCGCAGAGAATTTTTTCCACTTTCCAGCCGACCAACTCCGGATCTTCCTGCAAAGCCAGGCAGCCTTCTTTGAGCACCGTATCTTCGGTAAACTTAATCAACTGTTCCAAATAACCGATCCGGTAATTGCGCGGAACAGACACACAGCCGGCATCCGGTTCCACTTCCCCGCGCAGTAATTGGAACAGCGTAGTTTTCCCATAACCGTTCCGGCCCACCAGCCCGATTTTTTCTCCCGGCGCGATGGTAAAACTTAAATCTTTAAATAATTCCTGCGCCCCAAACGATTTAGAAACATTCTCAATTTTAACCATAAATTTTTTCGTACCCCAAAAAATTGGTCATGAGTTGTGGGTCATGGGCTATGCGTTTATAAATAATCGATTCTTTTAAGCTCAAGACTCATGACGCAGGACCCAAGACTTACGATTATTTTTTCCCTGCGGCCGATTCCCCGGCCAGGTAACCGCTGGAGAAGGCTTCCTGCAGGTTGTAGCCTCCGGTAATTCCATCAATATCCAGGACCTCTCCGCAGAAATATAAACCATCCACCAGCCGCGACTCCATACTTTGGGGATTAATTTCTTCCAGGGCTACGCCGCCGCGGGTAACTGTCGCCTCTTCAATCGGCCGCGGTTTACTGATCGGGATGCGGAAGTCCATAAACATCCCGGCAATTATTTTTCGTTCCGAACGGTTAATCATGCTGCAACGCTGATCCGGCGGCACCGCGCAACGGCGGCCGAAAACCGGCACGAGAGAACCGGGTAAAACATTCTCTAAATAGTCGCGGAAAGTTCTCGCTCCGAAGGACTCCAGCTCTCTCTGCAGATAACGGTCAAATTCTTCCACCGTATAATCCGGTCTCAACTGCAGGGATAGGGCGACATTCTGACCGGCGGTCAAGGCGTCCACAACCATTCCGCTGAAGACCAGTACTTTTGGGCCGGAGACGCCGGTATGGGTGAATAATAAATCGCCTTTCTCCGAAAGCTTAACTTTTCCCTCAATGACTATGGAAATTATTATGTCTTTCAGTGTCAATCCGGGAAGTTCTTTGATAAATGTTTCATCTGATTCGAGCGCGGTCAGTCCCGGCCTTAGTGGTGTGATCGTATGCCCGCACTGTTGGGCCAGTTTGTAGCCATCGCCAGCGGAACCAGTTTTTGGGTAGGACATCCCGCCGGCGGCAATAATCACTTTCCCGGTCTTCAACATCTCTCCGTCCACCATCTTTACACCGATAACTTTCGTTTTTTCTCCGGAAGCGAGAAGAATCTCCCGGACTTCTTTATTGTGGAAGATTCGTCCGTTATTCTCCTCAATATATTTGCGCAATACAGTCAAAACACTCTCGGCGTTATCGTTAACCGGAAAGATTTTTCCATCCGGTTCCTGCCGCGTTTCCAGACCGCGCGCGCTGAAAAAGTTAATTAGATCCTGATTAAAAAATACGTGAAAAGCCCGATAAAGAAACGGGCCATTCTGGCCAAAGGCTTTAATAAATTCTGTTAATCCGGCGCTGTTGCTGATATTGCAGCGGCCGCCGCCGGTAAGTAATAACTTAGCACCCATCCGGTAAGTTTTTTCCAGCAGCGTCACTGTGGCACCCAACTCGCCAGCCCGCCCCGCCGCCATCATCCCGGCCGGTCCTCCTCCCACCACAATAATATCCGCGGAAAAATTATTTTTTTTAGTCGTCATAAAAACTCAAAAAAAACATCACTAGTGTCCCACACGTTTAAAATACAAAACGCAAAACATATTGAAAAATGAATAACATAATGAAGAAAAAAAACATAATCGATTTGAAATCAAAATCCATTAATTTGTATAATGGTCATTCCGAAGTAAATATGAA
>JBDRON010000019.1:0-67927 GCA_043810025.1 Elusimicrobiota bacterium | reverse complement strand
TTACAAATGTAACATATATCACCGATATATGTCAAGATATTTTTTATTATTTTTTCGTGACTACATTTTACATCGCCTTTTTGACGGTTTTATCGTCGATAAAATCAATTTTGTCCAGATCCTGTCTAGGAAGATCCGTTTTATAATTCCCCTCTTTGATAAAGAGGGGTTAGGGGAGTTTTGATCAATATTTTAAAATCCCCCTCAGTCCCCCTTTCAAGAAGTAATGAATATAGCGGTTTTTGGAAGCTCGATAAAAATTTCTTCAAGTGTTCTTTTCTCATACTTAATTTTACTATTACCAAATGTTTTCTTATATCTCTCTTTTGAGCTTTGTTCAAAATATGATTTAAGCGTCAAATTAACTTTTTTTATGTCGTGCACAAAATCATTTCTAATTTCCGATAGATGTTTAATAAATGATCGCTGATCATCATTAAGTAAATTTAAAGCTTCTAAAAATGCTAGTCTGCCTGACTTGTCGTTGTTAAGTTGCAGTTTGGGAATTATTTTTCCCAGTTGACTTAACCCTATTTTCTTAATGATAAGATGATTGACAATTGCTTCTACTAAGGCATGCAACTTTATAACAAATGACCAATCATCTTCTTTAAGTAATTTCCAAAAAAACTCCATGGGAAGACCGATTTCTTCTTGAAGTTTTTCAATTCGTTCATTAAGATTTGCTGTTGTCATAAAATTTACTTTCGCTGTTAATAAGTGAAATTAGGCTAGTGCTTTAACACCGACCAAAATCATTAGACTAACTATTTTACCCCAATTCTAACAATTTTATCACCTTCTACCAATCTATTCCCAGACTACTTAAATATTTTTGCGAATCTTGATCTCCAAGTCTGGCAGCTTGCTTAAAACAACTAATTGTCATTTCAACGTTTCCTTTTTTTGCATAAGCTTGACCCATAGTGTAATAGGCATCCACATGCTCTGGATTGATTCGTATCGCTTTCTCATACAGCTCAATTGCTTTGTCATAGTTTCCTTTGTCGTCATATGCAAGACCCATAACCATATAGACACCCGCATCCTTTGGATTGATATGTAACGCTTTCTGAAAGTACAATATTGCGGTATCATATTCTTTTAACTTCGCTGCATTAGACCCCATTTGAAACCAATCGGCCGCAGAAAGTTCATCGCTTCTTTTTTGGTATTCTGCCTGTAGCTTAAATTTTTCTTTTTCATCTTCTGTTTTCGCTAATTGCGCCTGCAATAGCTCGATTTGTTTAAAGGCTTCATCGGCTTTTTTCTTTACTTCTTCAAGCTCTTTTGCCTTATTCCTATCCTTAGATATCTCCCGGACTTTTTTGCTCACATCATCAATATCAACTTTAATTTCTGCTTTTATGTAATAGGTCAAACCATCCCATTTTTCTTCCAGGATTTTAGTTTCCGTCACCCCGGCAGTTATGCTGACAATCTGCTGCTTTGTCAACTGCTCAATACCTGATTTGCTTTCTTTTGCGGTATCCTCAAAGTTGCTTTCTATGTAGACGCCGATTTCTTCCAGCAACAATGTTTTTACATGGTTCAAGGCTATAGAGCGAGCCGTTATCTTGCTATCCGCTTCACTGGCGCGATAGGAATACTCCCTTAAAAATGTTTTCGCGCAGAGGTTACCCAAAAAACTTAAAATCACAAAGATTGAGGATAAACCCACTAAGGTAATACGTTTCACCGTTATTCCCTCCTGAAAACAACTGCCGTGCGGAGCACTGTCAGCTTGATTCATTTGATAGAAGATTTAATATTTTTTTGTTACTTCGATTGTAAAGATCCCAGATGCATAGTAATTGTGGAATAAAGTATTTTAATAAGATTCATAATAGGCTCAAGAACAGAGATTCCTAAAGCAATCAATGAAATACTTAATGAACGATAGAAATTTATTTCAACTTTTTTTGATGACAAAATCGCTGAGGATTCTGATAATATGTCTTGGATTTGATTACGCTGGAATTCAAATATTGGAGTAGTATTAATTTGAGTGTACTGCAGAGCATTTCCAATGGATAAAAAATCGTCAATAGATTCGTTATATCTAATGAAATATTCAAATATCTCTAAATGCTTTGCTCGGTATTTTTTTAATTTGCTACTCTTTATTAGGTCAAGAAATCTAATATCATAATTCTGCATTTCTCTTAAATGCTCAATAGATTTATCAAGCAATAATTTCCCGGTTTCTTTTATTTTTCTAGCCTTATTCTCTATTGATGTATTCAACTTGTGAATGTCTTCTATTAGTTTATTTATTTGATTAAAATCTGACATTTTGTTTATACCTTATTTCGAAGTTTAACACCCAGTAATCAGCGGATTTGCCTAAGCTGCAGGCGCTTGCAAATTCAACTAGATTGAATTATGAGTGTCTATTGTTTATTTTTCCTTGTATAAAATATGGATTTCTAGCACAGTGAAATAGGCCGTAGACAATAATTGTTTTTTGCTCCACAAGAAAATAAACGACATAAGGGAATCTTTTGAGAAGGCAACGATGAAAGTTTTTATAAATTTTTTGATAAAGATTAGGGGTTCTGGCTATTTCAGAAGCGCAGGCATAAAATATTCGTAAAAAATCTTCCCCAAGACCTTTGGATTTTCCTTCATACCATAGATAGGCGGCGATCGCATCTTCTTCGACTTCGGAGAGAAATGTTAATGAATAAAGCATGGTTATTTGCTTTTTTCTATTCGCATTTGTAATTCTTTTAAAGAGAGCAGGCGACCTAAACGGTTTTGATATTTAAACAACCGTCTATCCAGTTCAGCTTTATGAGATTCAGGGACAGGTATTTGCTTGTGATTTGCGATAGAATCCCATAGCTCCTCCACAAACAAAATTTTCTCAGCTACACTTAAATGAGAGATTTTAGGAACATCGGATATTCTCATGATTTAACCTCCGTATGTTAAAGTTATAACACATTTCCAGCTATATTAAAAGCTATTTTTTGCCTGCGCCAAGTGTGGGCAATTATACCAAAACTATTTTTTTAGAAACCAAATTAAACAATTTATATTTTAATTGTAAGGAACGGTCGCGACCGTTCCCTACATAAGTTAGCGCGCCTTCGGTACGGACTTTTTTAATTCCCCTCTTTGATAAAGAGGGGAAACTTCAACAACTTTCAATTTCCTATCCACCAAACTAGAATATTTTTCCCGGGTTGAGAATGTGATTCGGGTCAAAGGCCAGTTTTATTCTTTTTAAAAGTTCGATCTGCTCTTTACCCAGGGCCAGCTCTAAATAATCTTTTTTAGTTATCCCGATGCCGTGTTCTCCGGAAATCATTCCGCCCAGGCTTAAGGCCAGTTGAAAAAGTTCTTTGATGACTTTCGGCTTGATTACCTCCCAGGGTTGTTCCGGCGAGTCTTTCTTCATGATATTGACATGAATGTTGCCGTCACCGGCATGACCGCAGTTAATCACTTTTAAGGAATATTTTTGGCAAAGCTGCCGCGATTTCTGGACAAAGACGGGAACTTGACTGCGGGGAACTACAATGTCCTCATCAATAGTTATCCCGGCGGACTTTATTGCTTCTCGAATTGAACGGCGGGCTTCCCAAAGCTTGTCTTGTTCCGGCTTATTTGAGGCGACGAGTATATCCTTAGCCTGATGTTCCATGCAAATTTTGCCGATTTCCTCGGCCAGCCAATCCACATCTTCTTTTCGTTGACCGTCAATTTCGATTAACAAATGAGCCTCGGCATCGCTAAAGGGGAGTTTGCGCTGCAAGAATTTTTCGCAAATCTGAATAATTTCCTTATCCATAAACTCAATGGATGTGGGTATAGTCTTGTGCCGAATGATAGCGGAAACAGTTTTTGCCGCTTCCTCCAAACTGTCAAAAGGAACAAGCAAATCCAATTTAACCTTAGGCAAAGGAATCAGCTTTAAAATAATTTTTGTTACCAGCGCTAAAGTTCCCTCGGAACCAACAATTAAACCGATTAAATCGTAACCGGTAACATTTTTTACCAGTTTACCGCCCAACGACAAAATTTCCCCGGTCGGCAGCGCCACCTCCATACCGCAAACATAGTTTTTAGTTACCCCATATTTTACCGCGCTGGCCCCGCCGGCGCACTCGGCAACATTGCCTCCGATGCTGCAGCTGTCCAGACTAGCCGGATCCACCGGATACAACAAACCATATGTTTCCGCTTCCCGGCGCAAATTTCCGACAATTACCCCCGGTTGAACCGTGGCCATCAGGTTATCTACATCTATTTCCAAAATATTATTCATCCGCTCAAAGGAAATTAAGATCCCTCCCAAAACGGACAGCGCCCCGCCGCTAAGGCCGGTTCCTGCCCCCCGGGGGGTAACCGGAATTTTTTCCTGATTGGCCAATTTTAAAATCCGGCTGATTTCTTCCGCGTTTTTGGGTTTGATTACTACTTCCGGCGGGCAGATTATTTCCGGGGTTTCATCATGATCATAGCCCTGCCAATCCTGGCCAACAAAAAGATTCTCCCCACCAACGATTTTTACCAGTTGATCAATAATTTTGGGCGTGACTTTATGATAGGTTTGGTTGGATTTCATATTCTTCCAGCGCCATTTTGATTAATTCTTCTTCGGGAATACCTAAATTTTTATAATTCTTGTAGTATAGATCAATTTGTTCCTGAAAATCGTTATTTTTTGCTTCCCGAATAGTTTTAACTTTTTCTAACAGCTTCTGCGCCAGCTCCGGGATAATTTTTATGCCTTTACTTTTTAACAATTTCTCATTCCCCTGTAAAACAGCTTCCACCGCCGCGCTGCCGCTGTGTTTACCGAAAATAAATTGCCGTTTCCCGCCGACAACTTCCTCGGCAATAAACTGATAGATCGCCGGGTGAATCACAATCGCCGCCGTATGTATCCCCGATTCGTGGGCAAATACACCCTCGCCGATAATCGGTTCATGGACTTGGATTGGTATCCCGGAATATCTTTCGATAAGCTTGCGCAGCTCCACCAGCTTGTCATATTTAAAATTCGGCAATGTTATGCCGTATAACTCCTTAAGCACCATCACCATCTGATGGATAGAGGTGTTGCCGGCTCGTTCCCCGATCCCGTTAGCGGTGACTCCGGCATAAGTTGCTCCCCAACTTAAGGCCCGCACAGTATTGATCGCGCCTAAACCAAAATCGTTATGGAAATGGGCGGTCATCGGTACTCCGTCAAGAGCTTCAATCATCGGTGGAATATAATAATCTACCGACTCCGGCGTAAAAACCCCGCAGGTATCGGAAAAACACATCCGCGTACCGCCCGCCTTTACGCAGGCCTTCGCCCAACGGAGGCCATAATCTAAATTCCCCCGGGAAGAATCCTCGGAAGCAAACTCGATCCGGTCAATTCCCCGGCTCTTCGCGTATTTGATCGCCTCAGTAATCAACTCCGTATTGGCTTTTTGATAAACCGCTAAAGGTGTTTCGATCCACTGGCTGAGATCACGGCCTTCCCTTTTCAGCAAAGTTTTCCCTAATTTATACTTGATATGCAGGTCGGAAAAAGTGGAGAGAATCAAAACACTGACATCGTTGGGCTTTGCCCCGATTTCGGCCAAGGTGTCCACAACGATATCGATATCCTTGGAATTGCTCCGGCATAAAGCAAGAATTTCAATCTCCGGCCGGATTTCACCCCGTTTTTGCGCCTGAACAATTAACTGTAAGGCTTTCTGATCAGACAAACCATTGATCGGGAAAGCGACATCCATTACATCGACACCTAAACTGCTCAAAAATTTAGCCAGTAATAATTTTTGTTCCGGAGTAAACGCTACCCCGGGCATCTGTTCGCCGTCCCGCAAAGTATCATCGTAAATTTTTATTTGTTCCGGTTTAGGAAATTTTAATCCCCTGGTAAACTTCTGCGGATGATTAATCAATTTTGATAAAGGTTCCTTAAAGGTGATCATTTATCTTATTACTCCTTATCAGTAGGGAACGCATATATGCGTTCCCTACAACTTACATATCTGTAACGTTTTTTTCCCTCTTTAAAAAGAGGGGTAGGGGAGATTTAGACAATATTTATAATTTTTAAAATCCCCCTTAATCCCCCTTTTTAAAGGGGGGAACACACACAAACCAAACATTCAATTTTCTATTTTGCCAGTTCATCCCTGACCATTTTCATGTCTTCCCAGACATCTTTCTTAAAATTGGGGTTACGCAGTAACGCCGCCGGATGATAAGTGGGCATCAATTTAATTCCCTGGTAATCGTAAAAACGCCCGCGCAAAGCGCCGATCCCTTCTGTCAAACCAAGCAGGGTTTGAGCGGCCACATTGCCTAAGGCCACGATAATTTTGGGTTTAATGATTTTAATTTGTCTCTCCAAAAAAGGCCGACAGCTGTTGATTTCATCCAGACTTGGTTTGCGATCATTGCCCCGCGATTCCGGCTGGGTGGGATCGATCATCGGATGACATTTAACGATGTTGGCGATATAAACATCACTGCGTTTAAACCCTATCGCCTCAATAATTTTGGTTAATAATTGACCGGCTCTGCCGATAAAAGGTTCACCCCGGTGATCTTCATCGTAGCCCGGTCCTTCTCCGACGAACATCAATTGGGCCTGAGGGTCACCAACACCAAAAACCACTTTTAGCCGGGCTTTCCCCAGCGGACAAATTTGGCAGCCTTCCATCTCCGCGCGCAAACCTTCCAAAGAGGAATCAACTTTTTTTTTCAAATTACCCTCGATTAAAACTTCTTTTAAACCAGCTTCCGCTTCCTGATTCAAATAAAGTTTAGTTAAATTTATTAGTTCGCTAAACTCCTGTCTACTCATCATAAATCATACTCGTTCGCAGTGCGTTTCTTTTTTTTCGATTTTTTTGTGGACTTCTTATTTTTAGTATTTTTCGATTTTTTAATGAACCTTTGCCCAAATTTCATCCCCAAAGAAGAATAATGCTGATTAGCTAATTTTGAAAGATCATAAACAAAGGCATAATCCAAATTCATATTATGAAAATTAAATCCTAAGCCAAACGCAGGCTTGAAATTAGCCAACCCCGCTCTTAAAGCAACCGTTTTTTCCAGTAAATATTCCGCACCCAGATAATAACGTAAATCCCTTTTTTCAATATAGGAAATGTCAGCGGCTATAGTAAACCTTTTCGCTTGGTAGGCGCCGCCAAAATTTATTTTTAAAGCCAGCGGTTCATTATATTTTGAAGTTTCTTTTAATATCGGATCTTCTACTTTCCAGGCAAGACGGCCACCGATGTTTTGGAACGCCAGACCAAAACTTGTTTTCCAATCTAACGGCCTAAAAATTGCGCCCAGATCAAAACTTACCCCGCTGGCGCTGGCCGTTTCCAGCTTCTGTGAATGATATTTTACCGCTAGTCCAAGATCCAAATCTTTGTATACACTTTGGCCATAACTTAACAAATATGTATTTTCGTTATCTTTAAAATCCCCGGTTCTGTTTCCCCAATCATCACGGGCTTCGATATTGGAAACATTGAAATTTATAAAACCCAAGCCAAAACCGGCGCTGTAAAATTTGTCCAGAGGGACAAACAAATTTTTTCGTTTTTTACGTTTAGATGGAAAAAAATCTTCTTTCTCTTCAGCCTTGTTTTTTTCCCAACCCACCGGCAAAATATAATTTAAATTATAAAATTTTCTATCTACCCCCAATTCGGCAGATGAGGTTCCCAGATTATGTTGGTTCGTCAGGGATATTCCAGCCGGATTAAAAAATAATCCTGAAACATCATTGGCCAATGACGTACCGGCTAAACCCATTCCGAGCACCTTCGCTCCACCGGAAAAAAGCTGATAATTAGCATCAGTTTTAATCCCATCCGCCGAATAAACATTAAGAACAATCCCGAATAACGGAAGTATAATCAGCGCTATCTTTGCCATTTAATCACCGCAATTTTATTTCTGGCCGTCTCACTGTCCGACTCAAGCAAATATAAATAAAGTCCGTTCGCCAGCCCTTCAACATTCCAATTTGTTTCATTCCATCCGGTTTTGTTCCCTGATACGCTTTTGGTTTCAATTAATTCTCCATCAGGGCTAAAAAATTTAATTTTTACATCTTTAACTTCTTCGAGATAAAATCTAATATGAACATCGCCCTCCCGAACAGGATTGGGATAAGGGTAAGTCTCCAATTTGGTCTGCAAAACTGCGGAAAGTATCGGGTTAGCGCTAAACGATGAATAATTATCGGAATTTGCTGTCGCCGGTATTGTAACCGAAGGATACCCGCTGGCAACAGCCCGGATTTGATAATTCCCAGAGGCAAGATTAGCAAATAGATACGTGCCATCAGCGCCTGTGGTTAATGTTCTAACTAAAGAATTTGTCCATAATTCCACAGTAGCGTTAGCTATCGGGATATTAGCGGCGTTCGTTAACTGACCAAAAACTGATCCGGCCCGTCCCGGCACATAAATAGCCCTTGAACCTGTTTTGGAACTGCCATTAGCATTTACCGTAGCTGAGAACCATCTTTTGAAATTATATTTTCCATAAGTTTTCACATTCCAAGAAAGTTGAGCGCCATCGCCAACATTAACATTGGGAACATTTTTTGTTAATGTTTCACCCGGGGCAAGAAACATTTCCGGCGGCAAGTTAAGAGTAACTGTAGCATTTGTTACAGGAGAAGCGGAACTATTCTCCAGATAAACAGTAACAATAAAAGGATCAGGAGAATATTTATACCCGCTTCCCGAAGACAATAGTTCTAACTCTGAAGGTGAAGCGATCCCAATATTAAATGGATACCAGGGGATGAAAGTCATTCCGCCCAAACCATATAGCTCAACTAAATCTACACTTTGACCTGGTGAAAGAACTATTATTTTACTATCCGGGTATCCCCACCAGGTAATTATTGAACTATCGCTATCCGGTGAACGACCGGATATTGTGCCATCGTTGTCATTGTCAAGGAATGACCTCCCCGCAACAATTGGATAATCCCAACTGCCAACTGATTCCGGCCAGTAACCCAAGACCACCTTATCCGGCGTTCGATAAGAAATATCGGCCAGTGTAAGCATGGCAAATACACTGGGGTTAGCAAGATCATCAAACACATGAATAAATTGAGGTATCACATTGGTAAATTCTGTATCGGTGGTAACTTTACCCACTGATACAACCCGAAACGGCGCCCCATCATTATCGCCAAGCATCGTATCAAGTTGAATTCTGAGAGCAACATTATGATTCACAGTATCGTTATTTTTTACATTATATTTTATTTCGATCGTGTCCTTGTAAAGCGTACCTTTGCTCTTTACAATACTTAACGACTGGGTTACATCGACATTATTGGCAACCCGCCAGGCACAAATCAAAACACCGTTTGATAACTGCGACGCTGTAATATTTGTACCGGAAGAACCAAAACCATAATCGCTCCCGTCGATTCTAACCATAGTATCGCTGGTTTCGGGACTGGGATGACCAAAAAGAAGAACCTTATTATCATCGGAAGCGCGTTCCGGGTCGCCGGATTTGGTGCCGATACTAAATTCTCCCGTATCAGACAATACCACTTCGATGTATTCATTGAACAAACTAAGGTCACCTGGAGACGCAGCGTGTGATCTCATTTGTTTATTTATTTTACTATTAATCTGCGAAAAAACAAGACGACCACAACATAAAAACAAACAGACTGCGACTAATACTGAAAAAAAAATATTTTTTCTAATCATTTAAATTCAGTTTCTCCAAAAATCATCTCTGTCCAAATTATTAGCGTTTCTACACAGTTTTAACTAACCCAGAGAACCAATGAGATTGAGGATTTTTTTCGCTAATTCCTGCTTGGTTACTGAAGGTAGAATCGTTTTATTGGTTTTCGAAAGAATTATTACCTGTTTTACCGCCTTTGCTCCGATCGCTTCCGGTTTGTTGGCGATAATTAAATCCAGATTTTTTTCCCGCAGTTTTTTTCGCGCGTTCCTCTCTAAGTTTTCCGTTTCCAGGGCAAAACCAACCAATTTCTTCTTGCCTTTTTTGGCGCCCAGCCCGGCGAGAATGTCCGGGTTTTTCACCAGTTCTAAAAACATTTTATCATTTCGTTTTTTTATTTTGGAAGGACTGATTTTTCCTGGCCGATAATCCGCTACCGCCGCGCAGGCGATCACAATATCGGCGGAAGAAAAATGTTTCTCCACTATTGCTTTCATTTCTCTTGCTGAATCCACCTTGATTACTTTTACTGTCGTAACGGCGCAAAAACGATTAGTCGGACCGCTGACTAAAACCACCTCCGCGCCGCGGAGCGCCGCTTCCTCGGCGAGGGTATAGCCCATTTCCCCGGAAGAACCATTGGAAATAAACCTAACCGGATCCAGATACTCCCGGGTCGGTCCGGCCGTGATCAATATTTTTTTCCCAAGCAAATCTTTGGAGACGGATAAAATTTTGTCCACCGCCGATAAAATATTTTCTATCGAGGCCAGCCGTCCCACCCCTTGCCTGCCGCAAGCCAAACCGCCTGATTCCGGTTCAACAAACCGATAACCGATGTTCTTTAACAACTGGATATTTTTTTGGGTGAGCGGATGAAGAAACATTTTTTCGTTCATTGCCGGGGCAATTAAAACCGGGCAGGAGGAAGAAAGCACTGTCGCCGTCAACAAATCGTTAGCCCTGCCGGCCGCCAGGCGGCTGATAATTTCCGCTGTGGCCGGGGCAATTAAAATCAACCCGGCTTTTTCCGCTAAAGAAATATGCTCGATCTCCCAGCGGGCCGCAGCGAAAAGATCCGTATACACCTGATTTTGGGATAAGGTTTGAAAAGTCAGCGCGGTAACAAATTTTTGGGCGCAGGCCGTTAAAATACAATTAACGGCGAATTGCTTTTCTACCAAGCGGCGGCATAAATCTCCCGCCTTGTAGACGGCAATACTTCCGGTTATTCCCAAAACAACATTTTTATTTTGTCCCATCGGTTATTTTCTGGATTTTTTTCCTTTAACTTCTTTTTTAGCCGGCTCTTCCTTTTCGCTTTTGGAGTGTTTTTCCGGCTTCTCCTTATCCTCATCCAACTTCATTAAAGCCGGCAGTTTTCGAATCTGCTCAACGCTGATTTGGCCGGTGATAATATCTTTTAAAGCCTGTTCCAAAACCTGTCTGGGATCACCGACCACCAACCCTTTTTGTTTTAACTCCTGCGCCCAGCGCATTACCGAATTAATTAATTCATACTTATTTAACGGAGAATCTAAGGTCAACTCCTCTAATAAACTCTTACTCTTCAGAAATTCAATCTTCTTATCCACCCGGCTTCCTCCTCGCGAATTAGTCTGAGCTTTGCTCGTAAATTTTCATATCTGCAACATTTTTTCCCTCTTTAAAAAGAGGGGTAGGGGAGATTTAGACAATATTTCTAATTTTCAAAATCCCCCTTAATCCCCCTTTTTAAAGGGGGAACACACACAAAACAAATTTAGATATTTACTTACTTGTTCCACTCCAATATCTGATCCTTAAACATTCTCGTTTTACTTCGCTCGGCAGCAATAATCGCTTGAATTTCTCTCACTGCCTTCTCTAATCGGTCATTAATCACCAGATAATCGTAGTTTTCCAAATAGCTGATTTCCTTGCGGGCAGCATTTAACCTTTTCTTAATTTCTTCTTCACCATCCTTGCCGCGCAGACGCAGCCTCGATTCTAAAACCTCCCAGGTCGGCGGCAAAACAAAAATCAGCGCCGTTTCCCTGAATTTAGCGCTGGTTTTCAACCCGCCCTGAACATCGATATCTAAAATCATATCCTTCTTTTCGCCAAAACAATTATTCACAAAGCTGTACAAAGTGCCATAATAATGATTGTGGACTTTCGCCCATTCCAAAAATTCATTTTTCTTTATTTTTTCTTTAAATTCATCTTCAGTTAAAAAAAAATAATCTTTACCCTCTACCTCGCCTTCCCGGGGCAGACGGGTGGTTGCCGAAACCGAATAACACAAGCCTTCATCCAGTTCACAAAGCCGGCGGCAAAGGGTCGTCTTCCCGGCTCCGGAAGGAGCAGAAACCACAATTAACAACCTCCCCTGAATTAAATCTAATTTAGACAATATATCTTCCTTTGTTATTTCCTCTCCCTTGACGGAAGAGGATAGATAAAGGTAATTGTAGAGACGCAAAATTTTGCGTCTCTACTCTTTCTCCCACAAGGGGAGAGGGACCATCGAGATGCAACCTTGAATTAATCCAGCATCATGATGACTTTTGCTAAAATACTGTTCTCCAGAGAAAATAAATCTAACGGTTTGCAGATGTAATCACAGGCCCCCAAAGCTATCGTCGTTTTGGCAATCTCTTCATCCTGGAAGGCCGTGGTCATAATTACTCCAACCGTCGGATCAATTTTCTTTATCTCTTTTAAGGCTGTGATTCCATCCATCTTGGGCATGCGAATATCTAAAAGAACAAGATGCGGCCGTTCATTCTTCAATGCTTGCACAGCCTCCTCTCCATCTGCCGCCAAACAAACCTGATATCCGCCCTTTTTTAAAAAACGCGCGATAATATCCCTGATTTGAGGTTCATCATCTACCACTAAAATTTTTATTTTTGATTTTTCCATTTTATTTCTGCTTCAAGGACGAAGAAAGTTTGTTGATTAATCCCCCGCGTTGAATTATTTCCTGCATGAAAGGCGGGAAAGACTGACTCTGAAAAGTCTTTTTTTGGGTCAGATTTGTTACTACTCCGGATGCTAAATCAATTTCCAGATCATCGCCGGCCTGAAAAGATTTTGTATCCTTCAATTCCAGAATCGGCAATCCGATATTTATGGCGTTGCGGAAAAAAATACGGGCAAAGCTGACGGCAATCACACAGGAAATGCCGGCCGCCTTAATCGAACGAGGCGCATGCTCCCGGCTGGAACCACAGCCAAAATTATTATCCGCTACGATTATATCTCCAACCGCGGCCTTCTTAACAAAATTATCATCAACATCTTCCAGACAATGTTTTGCCAGCTCCTTATCATCGGTAGTATTCAAATATCTGGCCGGAATAATTTCATCCGTATTGACATTATCGCCAAATCGATGTACTTTGCCTTTTAAAATCATTATTTTTCTCCCTAAAAATTATTAAAAGCGTTTATTGAGGAATTTACCGTACCTGCCGGGCAATTTTTTCCCTCTTTACAAAAGAGGGGGATAATGTGTAGCCTAAACTGATGACTGGCAGATAATTCTACAATATTTATTAAAAATTCGCAACCCTTCAATATGCGCCTTTCGCTAAAAACACAACGGCTATCGTATCGTATAATATTTTCATGTCCAGGGCTACACTCCAATTTTCTATGTAATAGATGTCCAACTGAATCATTTCCTCAAAACTTAAATCGCTTCGTCCGCTAACCTGCCACAAGCCGGTTATCCCGGGAATAACCCGTAAACGACGCCTGGCTACATCGTCGTAAAAAGTTGTTTCCCAGATCACCTGCGGCCGCGGACCGACGAGGCTCATTTCCCCCCGCAAAACATTAATTAATTGCGGGAGTTCATCCAAACTGTAGCGCCGCAAAAATTTTCCGGTTCGGGTTATCCGGGGATCTTTTTTCATTTTAAAAACGGGGCCGTCCCGGTCGCTTAGATGTCTGATCGTCTTTAAAATCACATCGGCGTTAATCACCATCGTTCGAAACTTATAAAACATGAACTTCTTGCCCCGGTAACCGACCCGTGGTTGAAAATAAAATATTGGACCTTCCGTTTCCAATTTAATTAAAATGGCCGTAAGCATTAAAAACGGGACAAAAAATGAGATTACGATCGTCGCTACAATCACATCCAAAACCCGTTTAAAATAAAAGTTGGCCCCCTGCAAAGAAACCGATCTCAAACTCACCAGGGGAAGATTAAAATGTTCATCGATTTTGATTTCCCCTAAATAGAACTCCAATAAATCCGGCGCAAATTTAAAAGCGACAGCGCATTCATCGCAAACCAACGAATACTTTAAAATTTTCTCCCGTTCCACGGAAGACGCGCAAATCACCTGATCAATTTTTTCCTCCAGTAAAATTTCTTTTAAAACGTTTTCCCCGACTGTTTCTATCGTCCGTCCCAGGCAATGATTTTGCCGGTCCAATTTATTCTGCAAATTCCGGGCAACCTTACCCTCTCCGATGATCAAGATCCGATTAGGTTCGCACCAGCGGTCAAGGTAAAATTGATAAATAATTTTTAACAGCTCCCGCGACAAATAGATAAAGAGCAAAGATAATACCCAACTGATCACAATCACCAAACGGGAATAAGTAAAATCCCGGTAAAAAAAAGTCAAAGCCAGGACAAAAAATGCAGACAGGCTCACCCCTTTAATCGTTAGGAGGAATTGATCGAAAACCGCCAGGAATTTTAAACGATAAAACCCGGCATAAGTTAGGACCACCAGCCATAAAAAAACATAAGCCGGCAGAATTTTTTCATAAAGAGCGAAAGGAGGGATTCCTTTAGTGATCGGCATTATATTGATGAAAAACGGCCAATGAAACCGAATCCAGTAAGCGCAGACAAAAGCTGCTCCAATAAAAAAAGCATCGCTAACTACCGACAAACAGATAAATAGATAAGCTGAAAATTTTTTCATGTTTTTTTAGCCGCCCAAACTGCGCTTAAACCCATGATCAGATAAAAAATTATTACTATCTCCGCGTCATGAAAATTACTTTCGGTTAACCCGGCAATCAACAAACCGGCCAGCGACGATAAGGAGGCGCAGATGAAAGGATGATCCCAGCTCTTCCTCAAAACTATGATATAACTTGCCAGCAAAGTCAAAAAAGCAATTAGGCCGATTATACCTCTTTCCACCGCAATTTGCAAAAAATTATTATGCAGTTCCGACCATGTCTTCGGACTGTTGGGATTTGGCGGGCAATACTGACTATACAATTTTTCAACATTCCCCGGACCAATCCCCAAAACCGGGTAATCTTTGAAAATATTTAAACCAGTCCGCCACATCGTCAGCCGGCTGGTATTGGAAACATCGGTTTTTAAATTAAAAATACTGCGCGCCCTTTCCGTAATTTCTGAGGCCCGAAAAGAAAATATCAGCAAACCGATCAGTAAAATCAAACCCGCTCCCCAATATGGAAATTTCCTTAGTTTAACGGTTTCCATCACCAGTATTACTCCCAACATCCCCAGCCAGGCCCCCCGGCTCTGACTTAAAATTAAAGCAATTAAGATGATTACCCCGCCCAAAGCCAAGATAATTTTTTTCTCTTTTCCCAGCGCAAAAAAATAACTGATAATGATCGCCAGGGGAAAAATCAGCCCTTCCCCAAAAGTGATCGGGTGGCTGCGCGTGGCAACCACCCGGCCATCATGCAAAGTTAAATATTTTAATATTTTTGGCGGTAGATGCTTTAAGCCATCCGGAATATTAAAAAATGTTTCCCCTAATTTATTGATGCCGATAAAATACTGCATCATCCCGAATAAACTGACCAGCGCCGAAAAAATTAAAAAATATTTCACAATGTTTTTAAGCTGTTTTTCTTCACTTAAATTGTTGACAGTCAGAAAAAATATCAGAACCAAATATTGAGAACGAAACTCATAAAGACTATGTTTAGGGTCAATCCCGGCGAAACAACTGACCAAGCCGGTTAGGAGGAAAATATAAAGAGGCCAATTCAAAAAAGTTTTCTGCCAGCAGTAATTTTTGCCGGAATAAAATATTTTACTCAGCCAAATTAATAATAATAAAAAAATTGCGCCTGTCGCCAGGGCGATGGAAAAAGCGCTGCCCGCCGCCAGAATCAGGAAACCAACAAACAAACTATTGTCCAAAATTTTGGTTATTTTTGAATTGAGCATTGAGAGATTCTCCCATTAAATTAGGCCGAACTTTGCTCGGAACTTTGCCTATCTGTGACGTTTTTTCCCTCTTTAAAAAGAGGGGTAGGGGAGATTTTGACAATATTTCTAATTTTCTAAATCCCCCTTAATCCCCCTTTTTAAAAAGGGGGGACACTTCAGCTACATTGAAATTCCTCTATCCTTAGATGCGACCTTATCTACAAATTTCCTTATCTCTTCATAAAACCGCGGATATGAAAATTTTTCGGCGTTTTTCTTTAAATCTTCCGGGCTGAATTTAACAGTCTCGATTTTTCTCACCGCCTCTTTTAAACTGGCCGCAGCAGGCTCGAAAAAAAAGACGCCGGTCCTTCCCTCATTGACTGTTTCTAAGGCTCCGCCATAGCCATAAGCGACAACCGGTTTTCCGGCCGCTTGCACTTCCACCGCCGTAATTCCAAAATCTTCTTCCTGAGGAAAGATCAAAGCCCGGCAGCCGGCATAATAAGATTTAATTTCAGCATTGGTTTTCCATCCAAGAAATTCAATGTTTTCCGCAGCCAGATTTTTTAATCTCTTTTCATCCGGGCCGCTCCCAATGATTTTTAAATTGCAGCCCAGTTCATTGAAAGTTTTGATGGCGATGTCCACTCTTTTATAGGGTACCAAAGCCGTGACCATTAAATAATAACTCTCCAGACGCGCGGCAGGATAACCGTCGATGTCAACCGGAGGATAAATCACCTCGGCCTCTCTTCGATAATAATCTTTAATCCTTTTTTTTACGTTATGGGAATTAGCAATAAAATAATTTACTCTCTCTGAACTTTTTACATCCCACCTTTGCAGATATACTCTGATTAACCCCATCAAAGATCGCACAATAAAATTTGTCCTCTCCGGATTAAAATATTCCTCATACTGATTCCAAATATAACGCATCGGCGTATGACAGTAACAAATATGGATGCTTTTACGTCCAAGTTTTTTTACTCCTTTGGCCACGCAATGGCTGGAAGAAATTACCAAATCATACTCCTGCAGATTGAATCGTTCAATGGCCAACGGCATGATCGGCAGGAAATTGCGATAATTTTTCCCTGCTCCGGGAATTTTTTGCAAAAAAGAAGTATAAATCGGGTGCTGCTCAATTTTTTCACTGACCTTACCCTTAATCCACAGAAGAGTAAAAATATCGGCCTGCGGAAATAATTCGCCAAGCGCTTCCAGCACTTTTTCTCCGCCCCGCATCCCAGTCAACCAATCATGCACTAAAGCCACTTTCATAGTTTTTTAGAGCGTAAAACTCAAAGCGCAAAACATAAAACGAAAGTCAAAAACTAAAAGCTTCGAGTCTTTTAATGTTTTTACACTTTGCGTTCTGCGCTTTGCGTTTTACACTATTTAAATTCTCTCCTTCCAAATTAATTTTGCGTAACTAATAATTGTTCTGATTATCTTTATTTTACTTTTCCCTTTTTTCCGGTCATATCTTAAATGCAGGGGAACTTCTGCGGCTTTTATTCCTAACTTGGCTAATTTAACCAGGACCTCGGCCATACAGCTGAAATCGCCGGCCGTGATAAAATTATCCCCATAGACCTGAAAAGCTTTAGCCAACGTTTCCCGCCGATAGGCGCGAAAACCGGAGGTGTAATCCCGCACCCCGGGAATCGGAAAAACCAACCTTAACAATAAACTTGCCCCATTGCTCAAAACCTGCCGAAAAACACTTACCCCCTGCGTTTTTCCCTCCGGCGCATAACGGGAGGCGATGACCACATCGATTCCGGAATCAAGTTTCTCCAGCATCGGAATTATCGCTGAGGGCGGATGGGTATTATCGGCATCCATCGTGATGATATAATCGTCTTTTTCCCTGATGGCAAACTTAAACCCGGTTTTTATCGCCGCGCCTAATCCCCTGTTCACCGAATGGGAAATACAGCTTAAAGGATATTTTTTTGTCAGATTTTCTATTACCGCTGCAGTGCCGTCCGTAGAGCCGTCGTCAATTAAAATGATTCGATAACTATCTGCGGGCAAAGCTTGAGCAATGTTGGCCGCCAGATCAGGGAGGGAAAAGGCTTCGTTATACGCCGGCAGCAGAATGAGCATTTTTCTCTCCGTAAGTGAGCAAACCAAGAAGTAAAAAATTCACCAGCCCGCTTACTCCGATCACCAGAATTACCTGTTGGAGACTGCGATGAAAGACCGTTAACAGCAAACAATGGACAATTGTTCCCCCAACCAGAAAATATAAAAATTTCCAGCGATGAATCGCCAAATTATAATTTACAATTACATTTAACAGAATCAGGGGAATCATCGCGTAACCAAAATCAATTAACAGCGCCGGAGCAGCCGAAATATACTTTTTTCCAAAGAGAATTTTGATTAACAAGTTCGGAGCAGCCGTAAAAATCAAGGCCGATGTCAAAGCAATTATTATACTATAAACCAGGGATTTTTTCAAAAGCAAAAATGTTTGTTTTTTTTGCGCATCCAACTCCGAAACTTTTGGAAACATGATCAAAATCACCCCGCCGGCCAGGAAAACGACGGCTTTTCCCAGAAGCGAAGCCGCCGAATAAAATCCGGCCTCTTCGGCGGTAAAATAATGTTTAACCAAGAGCATATCAATGTTGGTTAACACCGCTAAAGAGGAAAGAGCGATGGCCACAGGGATAAAATAGGTATAAATGTCCTGTCTCGAAGTCTGTTTGATTAACCGTTCTTCTTTAAATAATGACCGGGTAACCCAGAAAATAATCAACAAAGTGAAAATATTTTGCGTCAACAACCCGCCTAAGGCGCCACTGATCCCCCAGCCCGCCCAAACGAACAACACCCCGGAAATTAAGCGAAATATTGTCGCCACAAAGGTGCTCATCCCCAAAACGACAAATCGTTGTAATCCTTGCAGTAAGCCGAACCCTACAGGAGCCGTCAAGATCAAAGGAATAAGTAAAGCGACCACCCAGACCGGCTTAAAATCATCCAATTTAAGGAAGCGGGCAATTCCGGGGGAAAGAATGACGATCACCATCGCTCCCAGCAAACCAACGGCAAAAAGACGGAAGAAAGACTGGCGAATCAGATGATTGATCTCCCCCAAATTCTCCGACACTTTTAAATTACTGACATATTTGGTGATCACCAGCCTGATGGTTTCCGCCGGCAGGAAGAAGATGAGAAAAAGCGCCTGCAAAGAATTAAAGGCCCCGTAATTGGCCGGCCCGAGCATCCGGCTGATGAACATGTAAAAAAGATAATTTACGATGTTGGCCAGGATAATTCCCAAAAAAAGAATGACACTTTCTTTATTTTCCCGCTCGGTATACTGACTAAATTTACCCATTAGCATTAGAATATACAAAAAAAATCCGCCCCTCGCAATGGAAATTACTGCAAACAGAAAGAGAAAGGGTCACAAGTTATGTGTCATGAGCTGTGGGTCGTGTGTTGTAGGGTTAAAGGAATCGATTCTTTTAAACCCAAGACTCAAGTCTCATAACTCATAACCGAGGTAAGCTATTCAAACAAATTTGGGGAGGGGATGAATTTGACGATTTTTTTAGCAGAGATAATAATCATTTCGCCGCTTTTGGGGTGCCGGGCTTTTTTGGCCCGGCGCATTTTCGGATAGAAACTGCCAAAACCGGAAAGTACTACCCGGTCGCCTTGCCGTAAAGCGGATTTCATGCTTTCCAGCAGCAGATCCATAATGTCGCCGGCATCTTTTTGGGTATGGGTTATTTGGCGAATTTTTTTGATTAAATCCTGTTTATTCATAGTTTTTTATCTCCGTTGTCGCCTGCCGGGTAAGCAGATCGCGCACCGCCGTCTCCGGTTTTTTCCCTTCGTAAAGAATTTTATATACCTCATCGGAGATCGGCAAATCCAACTGGTATTTTTTGCTCAAACTGTGTATAGCCTTGGCGGTTTTTACCCCCTCGGCAACCATCGTCATTTCCCCTAAAGCTTCAGCCAAAGTTTTACCCTGGCCAATTTTTTCTCCCAGTAGGCGGTTACGGCTGTGCCGGGAAAAACAAGTGACAATCAAGTCGCCGACACCGGCCAGACCAAAAAAAGTTTTTTCCTGCGCCCCCATTTTTAGACCCAGCCGCACCAATTCCTGCAATCCCCTGGTAACTAAGGCCGCCTTGCTGTTGTCGCCCAAACCCAACCCGTCGCAAATACCACAGCCAATGGCAATCACATTTTTCAAAGCCGCGCCTGTTTCCACCCCCACGACATCGGGGTTGGTATAGACCCGAAAAAAATCGTTGGTAAATATTTCCTGCGCCTTTAAAGCCGCTTTCGGATTGCTGCTGGCCGAGACCACCGCCGTAGGAATCTGCCGGAAAACTTCTTCCGCATGGCTGGGCCCGGAGAGGACCACAATTTTGTCTTTAAAATTTATTCCCAACTCCTCTTCCAAAACTTCCGACATCCGGAACATCGTTTCGTTTTCTATCCCTTTGGCCGCGCTAATTACGATCTGCGGATTAAAATTGGCTTTAATCGCCGCTTGAGCGGTAGAACGGATAAAATGTGACGGCACGGCGAAAATAATTATCTCCCGCCCATCTACAGCCTCCTCCAACTGCGAGGTAATTTTAATTTGTGCCGGTATCGTAAACGTTGGCAGCAGCGACAACACCCTGTTCTCTTTAAGCAGTTCGGCCTGCTGAGAATCGAACTCCCAAAGACTAAGATCATGCCCGTTACGAGAGAGATGAGCGGCGATAGCAGCTCCCCATGAACCAGCGCCGAGCACAGCGATTTTTTCTATTTTTTTCCCCAATTTAGACGGTTCTCCTTTCCCTGAATAAGCCTTTTAATGTTCGGCCGGTGTTTAAAAATAATCAGCGCCGCCGCCAGACAAATAAAAACAATTAACTCTGTTGGATAGCGGAAAAAGAAACCAAAAACCGGCAAACTGATCGCCGCAATGATTGAACCGAGGGAAACATATTTACTCGCCGCCACAATCAACAGAAAAATCAGCAGGCTGAATAGAAGAGCCAGGGGGGTAAGCGCAAGAAAAACTCCGGCGCTGGTAGCCACCCCTTTTCCGCCTTTAAAATTTAAAAATATCGTATAGTTATGTCCAAGAATTGCCGCCACCCCGGCCCCGAAAGCCCAATAATAATTAAACTGAAAAAAATGAACCGCCAGATAAACCGGCAGCCATCCTTTAAAAATATCCAAAACCAGAGTAATTATGCCGGCGGTTTTCCCGGCTGCGCGGGCAACATTAGTCGCCCCGATATTGCCGCTGCCCGACTGGCGCACATCAACCCCCCGCCAAAACCACACCAGCCAATATCCCGCCGGGATAGAACCGATTAAATAAGCCGAAATAATTAAGAGTAAATTAGGGAACATAAATTAATGCTTCCTTTTTCTATGGTAGGAAACGGTTATTATTTTCCAACCTCATATAAAAAATCTGGAGAAAAATCCGCATTATTGGGCCAAACAATGGTGTCAATATCTTTGTTCAATTTGACTTTTCTAAAATATGAAATATCTTTTAGTGGTTCAAAAACCTTACCGGTAAGATGATTTTTTAAATCCACTATTTTACATTTTCGATTTTCGAACACTATTTTTATTTTATAATTCTCGATATAAGTAAAATCTTTTATCCAATGCATCTTTACACCTCCTAAACTAATGGTTTAATTTTTTTAATATTTTCATGTTTTTGCGCTCTATTCCAATCTTCCAGTAATTCATTCCGATGTTCAAAAGCCCATTCTAACACGATAGAAACAACTCTTTTGGGCAAACTTCCCTCAATAATCTTCAAATCGCTTATGGAAAATGCCGCTCGCCTTCCAGCATATTTAGCGTGAAAATGAGGCGGCGCATGTTCTTTGAAATACATTGATATGATAATTCCGAGAAACCTGCTAATTTCCGGCATTGTTTATCTCCATAATAATTATAACAAATTTAATCCATTTTTCCAACATACATGTTTTTAATTTCGTTGTCGCCTGCTATTATCACTTCTCGCTCGCCTTGATTGCGGGCGGTGATTGCTGCTTTTATATTTTATCCCGAAGGGATTTTGGAATATAGGCGGGGATGTAATCCCCGCTAAGATTGTCCAATATAATGCAAGCCCCGAAGGGGCAAAGGCGTTTCTCGACGCTTAGCATATTTTGTCCTGCGCCCTTTCAGGGCTTATGGCTCGCGGAATATTTCTTTTTCGGGGGTAAAAACCCCCGCCTATATTCCGGCGTCCTTTCAGGACTTTATCGTTAATTTTTAGAAAATTATTAGATTCTTTCCATCCAATAATCAGGGTGACGGTGCAAATGCATTATGGCAACTATAATAATTTTCATTTTATCAATTTTGTAAAGAATTGCGTAAGGAAACCGGTGTAGTAATCGGCGATGGATATCGCGATCAATGATGGGCCATTGCATTGGATTTAAAGAGATGTCAGTTAGAGCAGTCTCAATTTTATAGAGAAAATCTTTCCCCAGATGCTTTGCCTGGGACTCGTAAAACAACGCGGCATCAAGCATTTCATCTTCGGCGGCTTTAAGAAAAGAAATATTCTTCATTTTAATATTTTATGAGCGTATCTTAAAACTTCTTCTGCGGGTCTGCTGGACATTTTTCCTTTCTTATAATCATTATACCTTCTTTCTGCTTCTTTAACCCATAACCGTTCATTTTCAGAATCATCAATTTTGTCGAGGCTTCTAATTAAATATTCTGCTAGCTTTGCCCGCTCTTTCAAAGGAAGTTTAATCGCTTTCATTTCAAAGGCTTTTAAATTAATCGACATAACATCTTCACCTCCACATAATTATATTCTAGAGAAATTATATCAGACATTTAATTGTATAACAAGTAAAAACAGAATCATCTAAATCTTAACCTAATGGGGGTGCCTTCGAAGCCGAAATGTTCGCGGAATAGGTTTTCGAAGTGGCGTTTTTTAGAAAAATGGATGTCTTTGCTCAGCGGGATGGCAAAGGTTGGCGGGGCGGTTCTTTTTTGGGTTACATCCATCGAGAAAGTATTCCGCAAAACTTTTGCTTCAATCGTTTTCGTGTATTGCTGATAAACTTTTTCGATGGCGGGAAAAATTTTCTCGAGATTGCGGCCGGTTTTCGCCGAGATTAAGAGCATCGGGCAGTTAGGTAAAAAACCCATATTCTGTTCCAGCGCGGTGAAAATTTCTTTCTGCCGTTCCTGGGGATTTTTCACCAGATCCCATTTATTCACCAAAAAAATTAAACCTTTTCCCGCATTCCAAACCAGGCCGGCTATTTTCACATCGCCGGCCGTGATCCTGGTACTGCCATCGAGCAGCGCCAAAGCGATATCCGTTGTTTCCAGAGCTTTATCGGTCGTCAAGCGCAGTAAACCGTCTAAAGAATTAAGTTTATTTTTTCTTTTGATACCGGCGGTATCAATAAAGGAATACAACCTCCCCTGGTGATTAACCTCAATCGCGATCGAATCCCGCGTAGTGCCCGGAACGGGACTGACCACCAGCCGCTCTTCACCCAAAATGGCGTTCAGCAATGAAGACTTCCCGACATTGGGTTTGCCTAAAAGCAGGCAGCGGATAACATTTTGTTCGGGGATTTTTTTTTCTTCGTCATCAAACTTTAATTTGTGAATTATTACATTTAGCAGCTCGTCGATATTCCGGCCTTGACTGGCGGAAACACCGATCACCGGCTCAAGCCCTAAATTATAAAAATCATAGACTATATTTTCTTGCCGGGCATTATCAATTTTGTTTACCACCAGAATAACCGGCTTTTCCACTCGTCGCAGCTGGTGAACAATCTCGCGATCAAGCGGATGCAGACCTTCCTTGCCGTCAACCATAAACAATAGCAAATCGGCTTCCTTAATGGCCAGCGCCAGCTGTTTTTGGATAAATTGCTGGGTGCATTCCTTAGCCTTTAAAAGCCAGCCGCCGGTATCAATCAAACGGAAACTTCTCCTGTCCCAGCGGCACTCCGCATACTGACGATCCCGGGTCATTCCGGGCATCGGCGACACCAAAGCTTTCCGCCGTCCGGACAGACGGTTAAATAAGCTGGATTTTCCCACATTGGGACGGCCAAGCAGTACGACATTATTCATCTGAATTAGACTCCGGAAAAAAAAGAACTTAGCCATCTATTTCCTCTCCCTTGAGGGGAGAGGATTAAGGTGAGGGTGTTAAAGACTCGATTTCTTTATTAATCGTCCCCTCACCCTGCCCTCTCCCACAAGGGGAGAGGGAACATCAAGAGTTCAATGCACTTCTAGCTGATTGAGATTTCTGTTCCCCACAATGATGTAATCTATCCCGGAAATTACTGTAAATAAAATCATCAAATAAAGGGACAAATTAACAACTTTCTGACCAAGACCGAGTAAGGAAACAAAAATGACCATCATCTGTAAAAAAGTGGCAATTTTTCCTGACCAGCGCGGGGTAATAGTCTTCCGGTTAGTAAGAATATAAACTACCACCCAGCCCAAAACAATAATTAAATCCTTACTAAAGACAACGATGGTCGCCCAAATTGGTATTTTTTGCAAATAGGTTAAGGTAATAAATGAACTAATTAAAAGAAACTTGTCGGCAAAAGGGTCAAGCAAAGTTCCCAGCGGGGTTTTCTGCTTGCGGATCCGGGCGACAAAACCATCGAGAAAATCCGTCAACATGGAAGCGGTAAACAACCCCAAAGCCAGAAAATGCTGGTTCCCCAATAAAGCAATAATGTATATCGGGATAAAAATTATTCTCAGTATAGTTATTTTATTAGCTAACGTCATAAAAGTCAGTGTAAAACGCAAAGCGCAAAACTCAAAGTTTAAAAGACTCGATTCTTTTAGCTTTTGACTTTCGTTTTGCGTTTTGCGCTTTGCATTTTGAGCTTGCTTTCGATTATACTAATATTTTTGGAATCGAGCCAGACTTTTAAACTAAGTCCTTTTTTACCGTATTTTTCTTCTTCAACTTTGCCTCGTTCGTGAATATATCCCAATAAACCGATTTTTTCGTAAGGGAGGCAAAATTTTAACAGGCGCAGATCTTTTTGAAAAAATTTGCTGATTTTTTTTAAAAGAAAATCAAGGCCCTGCCCGTTAATTGCTGAAATCAACAAACACCCCTCTTTTTGCAACTCAATTAATTTCTGCCGGTTAGCTAAATCAATTTTATTATAAACAACAACTACCGGTTTATCAATTATCTCCAGTTCTCTTAAAACCTTATTCACGGTGTCCACTTGCTCTTCCCAGGCGGCATTAGAAACATCGACAAGATGGAGCAATAAATCAGCCTCTTTTATCTCTTCTAATGTGGCGCGGAAAGCGGCTACCAGTTGATGGGGAAGCTTTTGAATAAAACCTACGGTATCCGTAAAAAGGACTTTTTGACCTCCCGGGAGCGTTACCCGCCGGGTCGTCGGATCGAGGGTGGCAAAGAGTTTGTCGTCAGCGTAGACGGCGGAAGTTTTCACTAAAGCGTTCAAAAATGTGGATTTTCCGGAGTTAGTGTAGCCAATTAAGGCGGCCACCGGCAAAGGAACTTCTTCTCTTTTTTGCCGTTGTCTTTGCCGCTGGGATTGAACTTTGCCGGTTTCTTTTTCTAAGAGGGATATTCGATCGCGGATTTTACGCTGATCAACTTCCAATTTCTTTTCGCCCGGACCTCTTCTTGTGCCGATACCTCCCGCCTGCTGCGATAGGGCCAGGCCTTTTCCCCCTAAGCGCGGCTGGAGATATTTTAACTGGGCTAATTCCACTTGCAGACGGCCCTCCCGTGTCCGCGCCCGCCGGGCAAATATATCGAGAATTAACCGCGTCCGATCAATTACTTTTGTTTTCAGAATCTTTTCTAAATTGCGCTGTTGGCCCGGGCTTAGATCGTCATCAAAAACCACCACGTTGATATCTTCTCCCGCGCAAATCCCGGCTATTTCCTCCGCTTTCCCGCGACCGATGTAAGTTGCCGGATCAACCGCCGCCCTCTTTTGAAATATTTTCTCCACAACCTTGCCGCCAGCCGTATCAACTAATCTGGCCAGCTCCGACAATGAATTTTCCATCTCGCTTCTCTTGCCGCTTGCCGGCTGAAAAGCAACTAAAAGCGCTTTTTCCATTTAATTTACAATCCAAGATAATCAAAATAATAATGGACACCGACAACATTGAAAAAATCGGCCCCGGTTCCAAACGAACCATCATCGCCGACATTCTTATATTTCAACCCCAGCTCCAACCCGAACCCTAAATTGGGCAGTTCCTTAAAGAAAAATTCGCCTCCGGCCAAAGCGCCAATAGTCCAGTTAATATTGCTGTCTGTTGAATCAGAATCTTCGTATTCCAAACCGGTCAGTCCGCCTAAATACAAATACATATTTTCTTCTTTCTTTATTTTCTGCATTATTTTCACACCCATATCGAACAAAGTGGTCGTACTGGCAAAATTAAACCCGCAAAGGCCCTCAACCCCCAGCCCATCCATCATCCAATAACGCACCGATAAACTGTTTAAATTTAAATTACTGAGTTGGGAATTAAAACCAATCCCAATCCTTTCATTCTCATAAACACCGAGTGTTTTTTTTACCGCCGTCGGCTGCTGAATCGGCGCTTCCAGCGGCTTGACAGATCTTAATTCCTTCTTAACGGGACGAGCTTCAACCAACCAACAACAATTAAACAACATAACCAAGACCAAAATCTTACGCATGATTCTTTACCCCCTTTTTCAAGATTAAATTACCTCGAACTTCGCCCGGAATTTTACACGCCTGCTTTGCAGTCTTTTTCCCTCTTTTATAAAGAGGGGTAGGGGAGATTTAATAATTATTTTCTAAATCCCCCTCAGTCCCCCTTTATAAAAGGGGGAACACGGATAAACCAAACATTGAATTTCCTATCAATATGTTCGTTCAATTCTACTATACCTAAGAACTTAGAGCAACTGTTTTTATTTTCTCAAGTTAGCGTCAAAATTGAATTTTAAAGAAAAATTGTGGACCAGGCCAAAATCACCATAAGAAGAATAACCGTAATTAAACTCTCCGCCGATAAAAGATATCGGCAAACCAAATCCCAAACTAAAAGCATCAATTAATCTACCCCAATATTTTATGTTCGGCTCCAAAACTTTATATCCTAAACGAAAAAAACCAAAATCGGGCAACCGGTACTCCATCCCCAAACTTAACTTTATATCGCCATCCAGACTTTTGTTTAAATCGGCCAGATAACTAAAATTGTTCTGCATATATTTTAACCCGCCTTTGATTTGAAAAGGAAGGCTATCGCGCGCGGAGGTGTCTTGACGAAAATCTAACGGTGTCCCGATGTTTTGCAGCGCCAATCCCGCAGTGAACAATTTTTTATTAGTAACTTTTTTTAAAATCCAATAGCCGCCTAAATCCAGGGCCGCCGCTTGCGCGGTATAATCAGCCAGGGTAGATTGAATAAATTTCAGATTTGAGCCCAAACTAAAGTCCGCCCAGTTTTTACAAAAGGAAAAATACAAAGCCAGATCATTAGCCGAAACTGTTTTATTCGTAGAAACAAGCACATCCTGGGCGGTAAGCGTGGTTACCGGCTGCGTGCCGGCATCGAGATAGATTAAGCCTGCAGAAAATACTCCCAATTTCTTAGTGGAAAACTTACTGGTCCGCGCGGCAGGATTAATCATTCTTCTCTTCGCCGGATATTTTTTTTGCGGGATCGATTTTCTGTCCCGGATCGGGAAACTCATCGCCAGCGAACCGATTCTGACATCTTCTACCCAAAGAGCGCTGTCTAAATTAATTTCATTTTGCTCCAAATAAAACAGACCGGCCGGATTCCAAAAAATCGATATCCCCCCCTGTCCGGCGGCAAAACTGCCTCCTAAAGCGTTAGGCTGGGCGCCAATCGGCAATTTAAGAAATGCCGCGCCGGCCGTCCCGCGCTTATCCGAAAAAACCGGAGCAACCGAAGAAAAAAGTATAATAATAATCGCAAAATAATATTTTTTCAAAATTGGCCTCAGCGGATTAACATCAATTTGCGGATTTGACTGGATGAATTGCCAATCTTCAATTGATAAAAATAAACCCCGCTTCCCACCGACTGACCGCGTTCGCCCGGCCCGCCGTTATCGCCATGCCATTTAAAACCGGCGGCTCCCGTATAATTACCGGCAGTTAAATCGGTATCGATCAAAGTCTTGACCAGCTCTCCAGCCAGATTGTAAATTCTTAAAAGCACCTGGGAATTTGCGCCTACTTGAAAACCGATAATCGTATAGTCATTGGCCGATTTAGGCTTAAACGGGTTGGGGGCATTTTGCAGCAAATCGATTTGAACACCGGCATAAATAGCTTTTATTCCCTCGATATCATCGAAAAAAAGACTGCGGCGCGTCCCGATATAATACCCGTACATTATACTGCTTTGATAGGCATCGTCATAAATATCCGACAATACCAGCCAATGCCCCGCTTCATGCAGAGCAACAGTTTCCAAATCGTATCCCGATCCGCCAATTGACCAGGAAACAGTCGAGTTAAATTCCAAATCGATTTCTTCCACTAACTTGGTTCCTGTATCATACCATATCCCGGTCACCGCCAAACTTCCATACGACTGAAAAGCTGTTCCCCAATAGCAAACATTGGAACCGTCTATACTGCCGCTTAAGCTGGTTTCTCTTATATACTGAAAACTCATCGACGATCCCTGAACATTGTTCCAAGTTTGAAACGCCGAGTTTATCGCCGCTACCGCAGCGCTATTTACCGCAGACGGACTATTGTTGTTAATGGAATAAGCTACCGGTATGTTTTTTTTGTCCCATCGCACACCGTCATAAATATAAGCGAGAGCGTTGGATGAAAAAAAGAAAAAAATTACGTTTAAAATTAGAAAATATTTATGCATTGTGGGAATACCGAAGTTATGGCTTCCTTTGCTCTTTGATTATTCGTTTAACCCGATCGAGAAAAACATTCGAACGGATACCTAGTTCTTTAATTTGCGATCCTTTTATTGTATATTTCCCTTGATAACAGCCGACAACCCGGAAATTATTTATTTCGTTTTTGGCCGATAAAAAAACCAACACCTCTTCATCGAGAAAAAATGTCGGCATAGCAAAAACTTTTAAACCTTTATTCCCAACTTCCCCGCCCGGGACTTCCAGTATGACAACCTCGGTAATGTTCTCTCCTTTTAACAGCTGCCGGCTTTCCAAAGTAATATAGGTGCAAATCAAACTTTTTTCCTGATTCCAGCGGCACTCAATTTTTCGGACTTTTCCGACCACAACTCTTTCGGAACTTAAGGTAAGCTCTTCGGTGGTTAAAGGTATCACCAAGGGGAAGGAATAAACCATCAACTGAATTAAGAAAAATATCCAGTAACCGATTTTTTTATAAATATTGGACAAGGGAGAGCACACCTCTTAATTAAGACTGTAGGGGCGGGTTTAAAACCCGCCCCTACAAAAACGAACATAAGATTATACTACGCGGGAACTATCTTTTCGGTATTTCCAGTTTGGATTGACAGGTGATGCAATACCGGGCATAAGGCATCGCCTTCAGCCGTTCGAAGGAGATTTTTTCTGCGCATTTTTCGCAGGTTCCATAAATATTTTTTTCAACTTTTCGCAATGCCGCTTCAATCCGCTCCAGCATCTGGCGTTCATTATCGGTAAGTTCAAAACTTAACTCTTTTTCCAGGGAATCGGAAGCGGCATCAGCCTCATCACCGACATCAATTACCCCCTCTTCCTTCCTGTTTTTTGTCACCATATGCAGCAAATCATCCTTTTTTTCCACAAGCAGCTTTTTTAACTCTTTTAATTCTTTCTGGTTCATAGCTACCTCCAATTTTATTGTTTTACATCGACGACTTGAATACTTTTCAAAGTATCGCTTTCCTGACCGCTAAATCGAATATCTTTCTCTACAAGGTCTAACAAATAGGAGCAAATCTCTTTGGTGATTCTCTCCCCGGGAATAAGGACGGGTATTCCGGGTGGATAGGGGGTTAAGGTTTGCGCGCTGATATAGCCTATCGCCTTCCTCAAGGATACCCGTTTTGTCTTATTGGAAAGGAAAACATCCCTGGGCATCATTACCATTTCTGTGGAAAGCGAAGGTATCTGCAACCTTTCATTTTTTTCTTCCCCACGGTCACTACGATCAATTTCCTTCAAAGCGGAAACCAATTTACCCACATCGGAATGCGTTGAACCGATTCCCATTATCGCTATTAAATTAAACAAATCGGCGCAATCCACCTGGATATTATATTTTTTGGTTAACAAATCTTCAAGATCAAAGCCGGAAAAACCGGTCTTCGTCACATTAATGGTTAATTTTGTCACATCCAAATCATAACCCAAAGAACGAATATCCTCCCGGGTAAAACAGAAAATATTTTTTAACCGGTTAATTTTTTTTCTGGCTTCTTCAGCGGCCGACATCACCATAGTAAACAAAGCTTCTCCCTGAGTAGCCGCCTGCCGGCGGGCCATATCCAGAGAAGCAAGGATAAAATAATTCGGGCTGGTGGTTTGCAGCAGTGAGACTACCCGGCGTACCCGGTTAAGATCCACCAATTTGGAATTAAAATGCAATACTGAACCCTGGGAAAGCGCCGATAAAATCTTATGGACGCTTTGAACAACCAAATCCGCCCCGGCTTCGACACCGGAAATGGGAAAATCCCGGTGAAACCTTAAATGCGGCCCGTGGGCTTCATCGACTAAAAGTATCTTGCCGCTTCGATGCACAATTTCGGCGATTTCCAATAAATCGGTCGTTACACCGTTATAAGTTGGACTGGTGACAAACACCGCTTTAGCTTCCGGGTACTGTTTTAACGCCTGAGCAATCTGGTCCGGACTGGATTCTAAAATTACATCCAAATTCTGATCGACCTGAGGCTGCAGCCAAATCGGCCAAACACCGGAAAGAATGATACTGGAAAGCGCCGATTTATGGGCGTTGCGGGAAAGTATTACCGAATCCCCCGGATTACAAGCCGACAAAAACATCGCTTCATTACCGACTGTCGACCCGTTAACCAAAAAGAATGAATGTTCAACCCGGTAAGCTTCAGCCATCAGCTTTTGAGCCTGCCGGATACAGGAGACCGGATCATGCAGTGAATCCACTTCCGGAAAAACCGTAACATCTAAAGCGTAGATATTCGGACCAGTAAAATTACGCAGCTTCTTGTCAACCCCGTGACCATTTTTATGCCCCGGCGTATGAAAAGATGTTACTTTTTTTCTGGCATGGTTAATTAAGGTATCCAGCAGCGGCGTACATTCCTGATTTTTTTTCATTTGTAAAAGAATAGCGGTTTTTTTTGAGTAATCATTTTTTTTTCTTCCTGTAAAATTTTTCTTAAATATCTTGGAATGCGAAACAATCCGTGATGGGTATATCCGTCATAAAAATTTAATTTTTCACCGATTCTTTTTTCCATTCTTTGATCGATCTCTTTCTCTGAAACAGTTAAAGGTTTTAATGCTTCATCCTGGCTGACAAAAAGAAAGGCCCACGGCACATCGAACGAAGGCACATAAACATAATAGGCCTGGACCACAGGGAAAAGCGTCGACAAAGTATGAAACAGCGCGGAATGAAATTCAATCTGCAAAAGACTGCCTGAACCGGCTTGCAGGTTAATTATTCCCCCCGGAGACAACCGCTGCCTTAAAGTTTTGTAAAATTCAACCGTATACAAATTGTAGGCCGGCCCCGCTTCCACCGGTGACGGCAAATCCGAAATGATTACATCGAATTTCTGCGATGTGTTCTCCATATACTTCTTGGCATCGTCAATGATTAATTCCAGCCGCGGATCGCTGAACCGGCCCTGATGCCATTTCTTCAAATACTTTTCGCAAAAATTTATTACCTCACCGTCTATATCCACCAGCACAACTTTCTTTATTGAACGGTGTTTTAAAATTTCCCGCAGCGCCGCCCCTTCACCGCCGCCCATAATCAAAACGGTTTGCGGATTACGATGCATGATTAGAGGAGGATGAATCAGCGCTTCGTGATAGATAAATTCATCCAGCTCCGCCGACTGCATCTCTCCATCTAAAATAAGACAACGGCCAAAAGAGCAGGTTTTTGCTAAAATTATTTTTTGAAACCTGCTTTTCGCCGTCACCAAATATTTCTCTATCCGATGACTGTGCTTTTCGTTACGGGTGAACCGTTCTGTCAACCAGAATTTTTTTTTGGGCATTATCCACCTTAACTATGGTTTATGTTTTAAACGGCGGGCTGGGATATTCAAAATCCCTCTTTTAATTTCCATCGCGCTCATATTTTTAGATTTAAACTTATTTTTAAGAATGGTTAAAGCTTTCCAGGGATTAATTACTTTGCCGCAGGTATAAATATCCACCGAAGCAAAATTAAATTCCGGCCAGGTATGAATAGCCAAGTGCGATTCGGCAATCACAATCACCCCGGAAACACCCTGCGGATTAAAAGTATGGAAAACGACATCAACGATCTGCGCCTTAGTTGCTTTGGCCGCCAGGGTCATAATGATTTCCACCTGCTGGACATCGCTAATAATCCGCTGATCACAATCGTAGAGTTCAACTAAAAGATGCCGGCCTAAAGATTTCACTTTATCCCCTCGTTTATATAAAAAACAATTTATGTTTCCGATTACCTATTTTCAAGAATGGTTACTATTATAACACTATTTAAAAATATTGCAATAAAAAAAATTGATTTAAAATTTTAAAAAAACTATAATGAAATAACACGGCAAATTTAGGAATAAGTTAGTTCAAGCTTTGCTCAGAACTTTATGCGCCTGCTGTGCAGTTTTTTTCCCTCTTTTATAAAGAGGGGGAACACTTCAACAAACGATGAACATTACAGTTAGAACTTTATGAAAACAATTCACCGGTATATCATTAAGGAATTTTTTCCTCCGCTTTTTCTGGGCTGGGCGGTATTTACTTTTATTGTTTTAATGGATAAAATTTTTGACCTTCTGGGGATTTTTATCAGCAAAGGCATCGCCTTCACAACCATCGTCAGATTGTTCGGCTATGTTTTTCCCACTTTTTTTCCCTTGACTATTCCCATGGCTTTTCTGATCGCCACCCTGCTAACCTTCGGCAGATTTTCTGAGGACAACGAAATAACCGCCTGCCGTTCATCAGGGATAAAAATTATTTTTTTAATTCAACCGGTACTTTTTCTCTCCCTGCTTGGCAGTCTGGGGTTGATGCATTTCAATAAATTTATCGCTCCCTGTTTGCAAAATAAATTCAAAGATTTATACCGGGAAATACTCGTTAAAAGTCCAACCTTGAAACTGGACAATCACAGCTTTACCAAAATTCAGAATTACTGGATTTACATTGAAAAAATCGACCACAAAAAATCAAAATTGAAAGGGATCATTATTTATCGCCGGGACGATAAAGGAGCCTTAAACCAGATCAGCGCCAAGCAAGGAACAATTTCGGCCACAAAGGAAAACTTGACTTTTAATTTAGAAAAGGGAAGCATCGAATATTTTAATCCCGAGAGTCTGTCGCACTACAATCAGATTTTTTTTAATAATTATACAATTACCCTGAATCTCTCCGCCGGCCTTGAGCAGCAGAAAAAAAACTTTAAAGCGCCCCGGGAGATGACCACTGAGGAACTCTTGGCCGAAATCAAGAAAATGAAAGAAGAAAAAATTCCTCCGACGATCTTTATCACTGAATATCAACTGCGGCCGGCGCTGGCCCTGGCCTGTTTTGTTTTTGCTTTGATTGGAGCCGGACTGGGAATAAAAATCAAACGGGGAGGAAAATCGATCGGCTTTGGCTTAAGCTTAATCGTAATTTTCCTTTACTATTTGTTTTTGATTGTCGGAACAACCTTGGCGGAAAAATCCATTCTACCGCCGGTAATCGCCGTCCAACTTCCCAATTTAATCTTTGGATTTATCGGAACATTGCTAATTTTTCAGTTGAATAAAAAATAAATAATGACTATTATCAGACGCTACTTATTAAAAGCTTATCTTTCATCGTTTAGCGGAGCGATTTTCTTGTTTCTCTGCATCGGCTGGTTATCGCAAATCTTAGATAAACTTTCCGCCTTCGCTAAACCCGGAGTAAAACTACCGTTGGTCCTTTACTATTTAGCTTTGCGGACACCGCAGTGGTTAATTCAAATTATGCCGGTAAGCGTGCTTCTGGCCAGCCTTTTTTCTCTGGGTAAACTTTCCAGCAATCAGGAAATAACCGCTCTGCGCGCCAGCGGCGTAAGCTGGGGAAAAATTTTCTCCTCATTTATCGGTTTTGCTTTTCTGCTTAGTCTCTCGGCGCTCCTGGTTAACGAAAAGGTGGTCCCTTGGAGCAACGCCAAGGCGACCTACGTTTATCGGGCAAAAATTAACAAAGAGTTTGTTGCCAGTAATTTACAAGCCGCGAATTTAGTTGTCCCCGGAAAAAATAATTCCCAATTAATGATCAATTTCCTCGATGCGCAGGAAGGAATAATCCGGGGATTAGTCATTAACTGGTATACTCCGGATTACCGGCTAATCCGTACGATCTATGCTCAGGAAAGCCGATGGGAAAATAAGCGCTGGGTGCTTTTAAACGGCGTAGAAAGATTATTTGACGAATCGGGAATAAAAGAGAAGAAATTTGACCGGCAAGAAACGGAGATCACCGAATCGCCCGGCGATTTTTTACTGATTACCAAAAAATCGGAGGAGATGGACTTCTTTCAATTAAAAGATTATATAAAAAAATTAAAAGTTCTCGGCCAGCCTTCCGCTAAAGAAGAGGTTCAATTATATCTTAAACTCTCCTTTCCGTTTATCAACCTAATTGTGATTTTTCTGGGATTCCCCTTCGGCATCCTCCAGCGCCGTTCGGGGAGCAAAGCCGTAAGTTTCGGCATCAGTATCCTGATCAGTTTCATCTACTGGGGGATGATCTCCGTCGGCCAAGCCCTCGGCGAAAACCGAATTCTCCCCCCTCTGCTAGCCGCTTGGTTCGGCAACCTCATCTTCGGCCTAATCGGCCTGGCTTTCCTCTGGAAGATAAAAAGCAAATAGAAGTTGGCAATTGGGGACGTTGTTTCCTAGATTGCATAAGTTTTTTGCAATTTAGTCTGACAAGTTAAATTGAATTTTTGGTGAAGAAATCCATGAGTTCTTTTTTGTAGGCTTCGGAGGTGACATATAAATCGTCGTTATGTCCGCCGGGGAAAGGCAGGAATTGTTTGGGGTGGGCGGCGGCCTGAAAAATCATCTCACCATGCTGAAAATTAATCACCTCGTCTTGCTGGCCGTGCGCGATCAACTTGGGGAGATGAATATTTTTTATTTTGGCCAAAGTATCGTATTTTTGAGCGATTAACAATTTGACCGGCAAAAACGGATAAATCGGTTGGGCAACTTTGGCTACGGAAGAAAAAGTACTCTGGAGGATCAAAGCCCGCGCTTTTCTTCTTAAGCACAATTCAGCGGCCACTGCCCCGCCCAAAGATTCACCATAAACAACAATTTTATCCTTATACAAATCGTTTCTGGACACCAAATAATCGTAAGCGGCCAGCGCGTCTTTATACAAACCTTTTTCGCTTGGTCTTCCGCCACTCTTCCCATAACCGCGATAATCAAAAATAAAAAAAATTACTCCCAACTCATGAAAAAATTTAACCCGATGTAACCGATCACTGATATTGCCGGCGTTGCCATGACAAAACAAAACGGTTATTTTCGCCTCTTTTGCCGGCACATACCAGCCATGAAGAATTTTATTATCCGCTGTTTTAAAATTAATTTGTTCAAAAGGGATGCCCAAGGTCGCCGGGATTCCCGTTATCTCTTTTTCCGGATAATACAAACTTTTTTGCTCCAGAAAAAGAAAATATATTCTGAACAATATCAAGATTATGGCAATGATTATTAACAATCTCATATTGGGTTAAAATGAATGCGGATTTCAGATTGCGGAATTAAAAGAACTTGAGTCTTTTAGTTTTTCTATCCGCAATCCGCATTCCAAAATCCGCATTAATGGTGTGCCTGGAGGGAGTCGAACCCTCAACCTTTGGCTTCGGAGGCCAACACTCTATCCAATTGAGCTACAGGCACAAGTAACACCAGCCTAAAAGCTTAAGAGCCTAGAAGCTTTTGAAGTCTTTTACTAACGACTCCTAGGCTAATGACTCTTAGGCTGGTTTTAATTACTTTGACGTGTAGTCGTTCTTGCTTTTGGCTTCCAAGACGGCTTGGGCGGCAGCTAAACGGGCGATCGGTAAACGATAGGGGGAACAGGAAACATAATTCATCCCCACCCGATGGCAGAATTTCACTGAAGCCGGATCGCCGCCGTGTTCTCCGCAAATACCGATTTTCAACTTCGGGTTAGTTTTGCGGCCTTTATTGATCCCGATTTTGATCAGCTCGCCAACACCCTCCTGATCCAACGTTTGGAAAGGATCTTCTTTGAAAATCTTCGTCTCTAAATAGACCTGAATAAACTTGCCGGAATCGTCCCGGGAAAACCCTAAACCCATCTGGGTTAAATCGTTGGTGCCGAAAGAGAAAAACCCGGCCTCTTCGGCAATCCGGTCGGCCGTTACGGCCGCCCGCGGAACTTCGATCATCGTTCCGACCAAATATTTCACCTTCACGCCATATTTCTTTATGGTTTCTTCAGCGACCCGGACCACCAGCTCTTTCTGATGTTTAAACTCGTTAATATTCCCCACCAGCGGAATCATGATTTCCGGAATCACCGTCTGTTTTTCTTTAGCCAGTTCGCAAGCCGCTTCCATAATCGCCCGGGCCTGCATCTCGGTGATCTCCGGATAAGTAATTCCCAGCCGGCAGCCGCGGTGTCCAAGCATCGGGTTAAACTCGTGCAGCGCCTGCGCTTTAGCCCAAATTTTTTCTGTGGAGACACCAATTTTTTTAGAAAGCTCTTCTGCCGCTTCGATCGTCTTCGGTAAAAATTCATGCAGGGGTGGATCCAAAGTCCGGATGGTTACCGGAAACCCTTTCATCTCTTTAAATAAGCCGAGGAAATCCGCTTTCTGGAAAGGTAGCAATTTATCCAGCGCTTTCCGCCGCGATGCTTCGTCATCGGCCACAATCATCTCCTGCATAAAGGGCAGCCGGTCTTCGGCAAAAAACATGTGTTCTGTCCGGCACAAACCGATACCTTCGCCGCCAAACTGCCGGGCAACCTTGGCATCGCGCGGAATATCCGCATTGGCCCGCACGCCCAGTTGGCGAATCTTGTCCGCCCAGGACATAAAGACGGCGAACTCCCCGCTGATCGCCGGTTCAACAGTCGGCACCTGACCCAAAATAACCCGGCCTGTGCCGCCATCAATCGTCAGCCAGTCGCCTTCGCTGATCACATCCGAACCGATCGTCATTTTTTTGGCTTTTTCATCTATTTTAATTGTTTCACAACCGGCAACACAGGGTTTGCCCATCCCGCGGGCTACAACGGCTGCATGGCTGGTCATCCCGCCCCGGGCAGTCAAAATACCCTGCGCGGCATCCATCCCATGAATATCATCGGGATTGGTTTCAATCCGCACCAAAATTACCGGATATTCATCGGCTTTTTCCACAGCGTGATCAGCCGTAAACACCACCCGGCCGCTGGCCGCTCCCGGCGAAGCCGGTAAACCTTTGGTTAAAACTTTTATCGCCGCTTTCGGATCGATGATCGGGTGCAGAAGCTGGTCCAGCTGTTCCGGCTCTAAACGTAATAAAGCTTCTTCCCTGGTGATCAACTTTTCCTTCACCATATCGACAGCGATTTTAATCGCCGCTCCGGCCGTCCGTTTACCGGTTCGGGTTTGCAGCATAAAAAGTTTTCCCCGTTCAATGGTAAACTCAAAATCCTGCACATCCCGGTAATGTTTTTCTAAACGGCTGGTAATTGTTTTCAGTTGGTTATAAACCGCCGGCATATCTTTGGACAAATCAATAATCGGATGCGGGGTGCGAATTCCAGCTACCACATCCTCACCTTGCGCATTAAGCAAATACTCGCCATAAAACTCTTTGTTGCCGATTGAGGGGTTACGGGTAAAACCGACACCGGTACCCGAATCATCACCCATATTGCCAAAAACCATGGTTTGGATATTCACCGCTGTACCCAAATCGTCGGCAATTTTGTTTAAGCGGCGATAAGTGTTCGCTCTGGTGTTATTCCAGGATCTGAAGACGGCATTCCTGGACATCACCAGCTGCTGATAGGGATCCTGAGGAAAACTCTCGCCGGTTTTTTCCTGATAAATTTTTTTATAGCCGGTGACTAATTCCTTCAAATCATCAGCGTTTAAATCGGTATCCAATTTTACTCCGCGGTCCGATTTTTTCTTGCTCAACAGATGCTCAAAATCCTCTTTGGAAATTTCCATCACCACATTGCCGAACATCTGGATAAACCGGCGATAGGCATCCCAGGCAAAGCGGGGATTACCCGTGCTTTTCGCCAACCCTTCCACAGCTTGATCGTTTAAGCCTAAATTAAGAATCGTGTCCATCATCCCCGGCATGGAAAATTTTGCCCCGGAACGAACAGAAACTAAAAGCGGGCTGTCCAGATCGCCAAATTTTTTTCCCATCGTTTTTTCCAGTTTTGCCAGGGACAGTTTAAACTGCTCTTCAAACTCCTGCGGTAATTTTTTATCATGGGCATAATAATAGCGGCAAACATCGGTCGTTACCGTAAATCCCGGAGGAACCGGTACTCCGGCATTGGTCATCTCGGCCAACCCGGCTCCTTTGCCTCCCAAGAGGTCTTTCATTTTACCGTTACCATCAGCTTTTCCGTCGCCAAAAAAATACAGATACTTATTTTTTTTAACAGCCTTCGCTTGCCTGGCTGTTTTCTGCTTCGCGATCTTTCTTTCTTTTACTGCTACTGCCATTTTTTTTCTCCTCCTAAATATCCCGGGAACCTCAGCTCCCGGGTAGTATGTTTTAGATTGCTTACTGAACATAAGTCTTGTGCAGCGAGTCGTGTGTCTCGAGTCTAAAATAATCGATTTCTTTAAACTCACGACCCATAACCCACAACTCATGACCTATAACATTGCGATTCTTCCGTTATATATTCCTGTGTCGGGGAACGCCGCTCATTGATTTTTGCTGCTTTACTCCCAAGCCGGGCATCCGTTGGACAATAAAATCTACCCGGCGGTTACTGGCTCGCTGTTCCGAAGTCTGTTGGGAAACCGTGCCGGTAACCGGCTTGTATTCAGCATAACCGGAAGCGCAAATTCGATTAGAAGGAAATCGATTATCCTCAATTAGTGTGCGAACAACATTGGTCGCTCGTGTCGTCGACAACTCCCAATTCGACGGAAATTGGCTGGTACGGATTGGGACATTATCGGTATGTCCTTCCACCACAACCTGATTGGGTAAACTGATAAAAACTTTATATAAAGTAGAAATAACCTGTTTGGCTTTTGGAGAAAGCTCCGCTTTACCCGACTCAAAAAGAATCTTTTCCTGTAACGAAATAACTAAACCCTCCGGCTTAATTTCCGCTTTAACCGCCTTTTCCAATTTTTGTTCAGCTACCACCTCCTCTACTTGTTTCTTTACTTCCTGGAGCTGCTGTTCTTTTTTGAGAGAAGAAAGTGAGAATAACATGACAAAAAAACAAACCAATTGGGTCATCAAATCGGCATAATTGACAAACCAGGGGGCAGCCGCTTTACCGACATGTTCTTTTACTTCTCTTCTCGGCAGCATTACTTGCCTTCACCAGCCATTTTTTTGCCTCTTATTCCCAATTGGCGGGCCTTCGGTTCCAAATAAGCTTTTAAGTTTGATTCAATAATACTGGGAGCAGTGTTAGACTGCAGCAAGAGAACGCCTTTGACGATTACCTCTTTGATAAAAAGTTCCTCCTCAGATTTACGAACTAATTTTCCGCCTATCGGATTAAACAACAGATATCCGCCGGTCAGCCCGTAAAAAGCGGTCAGCAGGGCAATCGCCATCGCGCTGGCAATTGTTGAGGGATCTTCTAATTTCTTTAACATCAAAATTAACCCGATTACGGTACCAATAATTCCCCATGCCGGAGAATAAGTTCCTAAAGCATAAAACATCTCCTGGCCAACCTTATGCCGTTCACGGATAAAAGTTAACTCTGTTTCCATTAAACTCCGGATAAACTCTTGATCAGCTCCGTCAATAACCAACTGAATTCCCCGTTTCAAAAAGTCATTTTTTAATTGCTTGACATCATTAGACAAAGCTAAAAAACCATCGGTCCGCGCTTTCTTGGAATAGTTGACAAAAACACTGATAATTTCAGCGGTATCGACGGTGTTTTCCTTGAGCACTTGTTTGAGAACTTTAACGATATTGAGCACCATTTTTAATGGATAATTTACCATTAAGGCCGCAAAAGTTCCACCGAAAGTAATTAAAAAACCCGGTAAATCCCAGAAGGCGCCAAAACCTTCCAGCCCCTCGGAAACAATTATTCCGATCGCCACCAAACCCAAACCGGCAATCAAGCCGCTAATCGTAGCTATATCCATTTTTTCTCCTTAGAAGTACAATCATTTGAAGTTTTTCTCCTCTCCCTTGAGGGGAGAGGATTAAGGTGAGGGTGTTAAAGATTCGATTCCTTTATTGCCCCTCACCCTACCCTCTCCCGCAAGGGGAGAGGGAATATCAAGGCATAATTTTAACTTAATTATATATATTTATAATATCTTAAACCAAAAAACCGGCCACCAAAATTAATCCGATAAAAAGATGTAGTTTTATGGCTGCTAAATTCGCCGGCGCCAAATTCTCCGTCCGGGAAAAATTTTTCAACAATACCTGTATCGAACTTATCGCTATAGGCAAAGTAATAAAAGAGATTAAGGCAAAATAAGGCAGACTTTTCGAGAGTACACCGAACAAAATTGAAAGATAGACAAAAAAAAGCAATAAAATATATCCCCAGACCGCCTTCTCTCTTCCCAGACGAACCACCAGGTTGTTTTTGCCGACGACCTTATCGGCCAGATAATCAGGAAATTCATTTATATACAAAACAGCGGTAATTAGCAATGTTACCGGCAAAGCGGCGATGACCACCGGCCATTTCAAGGTGTGAGTCTGAACATAATAGGACCCTAAGGCCATCAATACTCCAAAATTCACTCCTACCAGCAATTCTCCAACCCCCCGGCTCACCCAGTAGAAAGGCGGCGCCGTATAAAAAAAACCCGAAATGACCCCGAACAAACCCAAATAAAAGATGACCATTCCCAGCTTCTGCCAGAGGTATAAGCCAATCAAGCTGCCCAGGAAAAAATAAAGCAGCGCCTGAAACAAGACCTCGTTCGGGGAAAGCAGCCCGCGCTGGATCAGCCGGCTGCCGCCGGTGAAGGGCCGAATATATTCTCTATTCATTATATCGTTGCCGCTTTTATAATCGAAATAATCATTGATTACGTTTGTGCCGGCATGAATTAAAACCCCGCCAATTAAAGTTAACCAAAAATAAGGCCAGTGAATCTTTTGCTCTAGCCGGGCCATTGACGCGCCCAGCAGAATAGGGATGATACTGGCCGTAAAAAATGGCGCTCGCAGTTCTTCCAGGCATAATAGAAATTTGGCAAATTTTTTTTTAATTAACATGGTTTTTGATGTTCCCTCTCCCCCTGTGGGAGAGGGAAGGGTGAGGGGCAATAAGGGAATCGAAACTTTAACACCCTCACCTTAATCCTCTCCCATCAAGGGAGAGGAAATGTCTTTCAATGTAACTAAAGTTCCGAACGAAGCTCGGACTATCTTATTAACATTGGCGATTCTTGGGTTTAAAGGTATACAGATGCAGAGATAATTATTGCCCCGGCCTTAAGGTGATCAAACACTCCTTGCCTTCATTTTTAATCACAATTTTCTCTTCTCTCGCCAGCCAGCCTAAAGCTAAATGTAAAAGAGTGTTGGAGATATCCAAATTGAACTTCAACTCAATGCGAGAAACTTCCCCATGTTCCCCTAAATATTGCCAAATACGACCGGCTGTAATCCCAATAAGTTCTTGCATAACCTTTATTCTTCAAGAGGCTGTAACAAAAATAAATCCTGTTCGGCTTGCACCGATTTTCCGTTACTGCTTAGTATTTTTATTACTTTGCCCCGCACCGGCGAAGGAATTTCGTTCATTACTTTCATCGCCTCGACAATACATAGCGCCGCCCCCTTTTCCACGGTGCTGCCTACTTCGACAAAAGGTTTTGACTCGGGACTTGACGCGTTGTAAAACACACCAATTAAGGGGGACTTAACCGGCAGACAATTTAAATCCTGCTCTTTTTTCTCCTCGACCGGAGCAGCTAGCGGCGCAATTCGACGATGATGAACTGCGGATTCTGTTTTTATTCCGCGGCGCAAAAAAAGTTTATTTTCCTTTTTTTCTACAGTAAGCTGCGTCAACCCTTGTTCAACCATCAAAGCGTAAATCTCTTCAATTTCGGCAACTAAAGATTCTTCCGCCGCGGTTAACTCTTTATTACTCTCTTCTTTTTCTTCACTGCGACGCTGGTTAGGCATCTCTCATTCTCCTGCTTTCACCGCTTTCATTTCTCGTTCGGCGGCTTTTTTGGAAAGACTAACTCTTCCCTGGCTGTCAACTTCGAGAACTTTGACATAAATTTCCTGTCCTTCTTTGACCGCATCTTCGACCCGCTCCACTCGCTTTTCATCCAGTTGGCTAATATGCACCAAACCGTCTTTCCCCGGCAGAATTTCCACAAAAGCTCCGAATTTAACAATACTGACAACTTTTCCTTTGTATATTTTACCCACTTCGGCCTCAGCGGTAAGCAGCTCAATCATCTGCCGAGCCTTATCCACCGAGTCGCCGGTTGGTCCGGAAACAAAGATCCGGCCGTCATCTTCGACTTGCAGTTCCGCTCCGGTTTCTTCCTGAATCTTGCGAATCGTTTTTCCACCCGAACCGATCACATCCCTGATTTTACTGATCGGGACAGTGACTTGAAGCATTTTTGGAGCAAAATCAGAAAGTTTTTCCCGCGGCACATTAATTGCCTCGGCCATTTTCTCCAAAATTAACAACCGGGCCGATTTAGCCTGCTCCAATATTTTTTTAATCGTTTCCAAATCTATTTCCGAAATTTTTATATCCATCTGGATGGCGGTAATCCCATTTTTTGTTCCGGCAACCTTAAAATCCATATCACCGTAATGGTCTTCCGAACCCATGATATCGGTGAGCACCAATTTATCCTGACCCAGTGTAAGCAAGCCCATCGCTATCCCGGCTACCGGAGCGGTAATTGGCACACCGGCATCCATCAAGGAAAGCGTACCGCTGCAAACGGAAGCCATTGAGGAAGAACCGTTGGATTCTAAAATATCGGATACAACCCGAATCGTATAAGGGAATGACTCAGCGCTGGGTAAAACCGGCCTTAAGGCTTTTTCCGCCAAAGCGCCATGTCCGATCTCCCGGCGGCCGGGACCGCGATCGGGTTTTACCTCTCCAGTCGCGTAAGAAGGAAAATTATAATGCAAGAGAAAGCGCTCTTTATACTCCCCTTCCAGTTCATCCATAATCTGCATATCGCGAGCGCTGCCCAGGGTTGTGGTGCCTAACGACTGGGTCTGTCCGCGCGTAAAGACCGCCGAACCGTGAGTTCGCGGTAAAACCCCCACCTGACAGGTTAGCTGACGCACTTCGGTTAAGGATCGGCCGTCCAACCGTTTTTTCTCGTCGAAAACAAAGCGGCGGGATTCTTCCTCAACCAGCTTTTCGATATGTTTCAGAATCTGTTTTTCCTGCTCCGGAAATGCTTCTTTTAAACTGCTCACAACTTCATTGCGCGCTGACGCTAATTCTTTCTCGCGTAATTGCTTTTCTTTTTTCTGCAAAGCATCTTTGACTTTTCTTAAACCCAGCTCTTTTACCCGGCCAGCCAGTTCTTCATTGACTACCGGTTTTTCCAGAACCATTTTTTCCTTGCCGGCTTTTTTTACTAACTCTTCCTGAAGCTGAACAATTTTGGCAATTTCTTTCTGGGCGACAGCGATCGCTTCCAAGGCTATCTGTTCGTCAACTTCTTTCGCGCCGCCTTCAATCATTACGACGGAATTTTTATTTCCGGCAACGACCATCTCCAAATCACAAATTGAAACTTCCTTTAAGGTAGGATTAACGACAAATTCTTTCCGGTCTTTAAAGTAAACCACCCGCACGGCCCCAATCGGGCCGTTAAAAGGTATATCCGAGATACAAAGCGCGGCTGAAGCCCCGTTGATCGCCAAAATATCTGCATCGTTTTCCATGTCAAAAGACAGCACCGTCACCGCTATTTGCACTTCTAAATTCATTCCTTCAGGAAACAAGGGACGCATGGTCCGATCGGTTATCCGGCTGGTCAGCACTTCCTTGCTTCGCGGTTTACCTTCCCGTTTAAAAAATCCCTGGGGGATTTTTCCCGCCGCATAAGTTCTCTGCCGGTAATCCACCGTCAGAGGAAAAAAATCCTTCTCCACTTTAAGGGGAGCGCCCACAACCGCAACCAAAACGACCGTCTCCCCATAACTTACCCGCACCGCTCCGTTAGCCTGCCGGGCCAAATCGCCGGTCTTGAAACTTAGTTCCCGGCCGCTCAAATTCAATGAAACTTCTTTTAAATTCTGATCCATAATAATCCTTTCCACCTCTCTATTAAATAAAATTCACAAAATCAATAACGGGTGGACAATGTGAATGATCCTTAAACCCTGGAACCGCCGATAATGGCCGTCCCACGGTTAAATCACTCAGATTACCCACCCTCATCTGTGCCCTATTAACTTTCGCCTCATTTTACTTACGCAAATCAAGCCGCTCAAGTATTTCTTTGTACTTCTGCGGTTGATGCGCTTTCAAATAATCCAGCAAACGACGCCTCTGCGCAACCAGCTTCAACAAACCCCGACGGGAACCAAAATCCTTCTGATGCTCCTTGAAATGCTCACTAAGATACTTTATCCGCTCGGTAATCAAAGCGATTTGCACTGCTGGAGAACCGGTGTCGTTTTCATGCCCCTTAAAAGACTCTACTACTTCCTTTTTCCGACAAGCATCTAAAACCATTTGCTTTTTTACCTCTTTCTTTAAGATTATTTGCCTTTTGTCTTCTGAATTTTGTCTTCTGAATTCTGTCTTCTGAATTCTGTATTTTGAATATATCATATTCGTTTGCTTCTGTCAAATTTATTTAAAAAAAACGAAACTGGTTGTAGGGGCAATTCATGAATTGCCCCTACTCTACCACCTGTTCCAGCGAACAATTTCTTTAATTGATTTTCGTTCTCCGGGCGCCGGGATTTCATCCGGGTAACCCAAAGGGGTAAGCGCAATCGGTTCAATTCCCTCCGGCAAGCCAAGGATTTTCTTCACCGCCTCAGGATCAAAAGCCCCCACCCAACAAGTCCCCAACCCTTCCGCTGCAGCCGCCAGGACCAAATGTTCAAAAGCAATCGCGATATCGACATCGAAATATTTTTTTCCATCTCTTCTTACCCAGCTTTTAGCCGGTTCACTGCAAGCGCAAATAATCAAGGGAGCGGTATAAAACCATTCCCGCCCATAAGCTTCTTTAAACCGTTTTTTTACTGCTTCATCCTTAATCACAATAAAATGCCAGGGCTGACGATTCGCCGCCGAAGGAGCGATTCTTGCCGCTTCTAAAATCCGACTCAATTTTTCTCCTTCCACCGGCGCAGGCTGATACTTTCTGATACTTCGTCTTAAAGATACCACTTGATAAAAATCCATTTTCTTCCCCCCTCGACAAACAGACTTTTCGAGCAGGAACCAAATATTCCCCTGAACATTATTACATTGTTGACCAGACAAGATAAATTGCCCCAATTATTACCAAAATTCCACATACTTTTTTAAGTATTACGGCGCCTTTTGATTTTTCATTCCAGTTCAAGTATCCCTGCACTGCTCCTGTAAATGTACCCGCTAATATTATCACCGAACAATGACCCACTGCATAAAATAATATAAGAGTCAATCTTTTCTCTCGGAACTTTTCCGTTCATTCTATGCCTCCTTTAAATATTTCTTAATTTCCTCATAATTTGGCGCCCTGCCTTCGCTTTTTTTCTTGCCGCCGATGAAAAGCGCCGGTGTCAACATTACGCCCCTGCTTACCATAGCGTTAATATCGGATACTTTTACAACTTCGGCATCGATGTTCAGTTCTTTTACCGCATCCTTAACCTGCTTTTCCAGACTATTGCATTTTGCGCAGCCCGGTCCGAAAATTTCAATTTTCATCGAATAATCCTCTAAAACCATCTCCCATAAATCATTCCGGTAAGCGTTGCCATTACCACCACAAGTATGATATAAACTATTGTCTTTTTCGTCCCCATGACACTCCGAAGAACCAACATGCTCGGCAGACTTAAGGCCGGTCCGGCTAAGAGCAGCGCAAGAACCGGCCCCTTGCCCATTCCACTTCCCATTAGCCCCTGGAGTATCGGCACTTCGGTCAACGTAGCAAAATACATCAGAGCAGCGCTCACTGAAGCAAACAAATTTGCCCATAATGAGTTACCGCCGACAAGCGCCTGAACATACCTGTTCGGGATCAAACCATTATCAAACCCGGGTCTTCCCATAAAGAAACCTGCAACAAGGACACCGGCAAACAGGAGAGGCAGTATTTGCCGGGCAAAAGTCCACGTTGACCCTGCCCAGATACGCAGTTCATCTTTTTTAAACCATTTATAAAGAATACCGGCAAGAGTAATCAGGAGAAATCCCGTAATGTGCCAGTGAATACCATGAATAAAATTCCAGAAACCGACTGATTCTTTTGGCTTACCCCAAGCGGCAAATATCAGAATCAGCACGAGAGTAAGAAAATATATTGATTGTTTCCATAACGGTCTTTCCCTTGATTCTTCCTGAAGACTGAAGCTATCTTCTCCGTTATCCAGTTGTTCTTCCTTCCTGAAAATGAACGCCATTGACAGGCCGATTATTATGGAAAACACAATCGCTCCAACTGCTCTTGCCATACCCATCTCTGGGCCTAATATTCGCGCTGTCAGTATTATTGCAAGAACATTTATTGCAGGACCTGAATAAAGGAACGCTGTTGCCGGTCCTATCCCTGCTCCTTTTTTGTAAATTCCTGCAAAAAGAGGAAGCACCGTGCATGAACATACCGCAAGAATAGTACCCGAAATGGAGGCAATACCATAAGATAAAATCTTATTTGCTTTTGCTCAAAAATATTTTATCACCGCCGCCTGTGAAATAAATACAGACATAGCGCCGGCAATAAAGAACGCCGGTATAAGACAGGCAAGCAGATGCTCCCGCGCGTAATCCTGAAGCAGATTAAACGACTCGTAAATACCCGATTGCACCCTTGGATGAGAAAAGGGTATAAAATAGGCAAATAGAAAACCAAGTATTATTAGCAGTAGTTTTGTTCTTTCCTTCATTTCTTTCTCCTCATTGTGACGACTACTTTCCCGTTTTTTCTTAAATGAAGCCTTTTGTTCATCCTTGATATGTCTTCCTTGAATTCTTTTTCCGGGAGAGACGCTATCAAACGGAACAACTTATGGAGAAAATTGTCTTTAAGATCGTTTGTTTTGTAAAAAACAAATCTTCCTTCTTTTTTCTCTCTGACAAATCCTGCTATCTTCAACTCTCTCAGACACCTTGATGCGTGATATGGTTTTATTTCAAGTGAATCCATCAATTCACAAATACAGACCTCCCTTTTTGCCTTGAGCAGCACATACAGGACCCTTAATCTGGTCATATCCGACAACGCCTTAAAAGCTGCTGTGTATCCCATCTCAGGCTCCTTATTATTGTTGCATATTTGCATTTATATGCATATATCGTAACATGCTTATTTTGCTTTGTCAAGGAATAATTGGGGGACGGAATTTAGGATTGCTATTGGACTGCGAGTAATTGTTAAAATAGATGGCGATAATTTTTACCTGGTTTTAGCCGGTAACCACCTGTTTTTCTTCAGCATTACAGACTTTGGGATACGTTGTTTTATTTGTCTTTTTCCCTAAACGATAACGCAGGTACTCAATTATAAACGGAAGTATGGAAACAAAAATAATACCCAATGCTATTAAAGAAAAATTTTCTTTTATCATACGGATATTGCCGAAATAATATCCGGCCAAAACAATCGAACTTACCCACAGAATGCCGCCCAGAACATTGTAAATTGCAAACTTCATGTAACTCATTTTACCAATACCTGCCACAAACGGGGCAAAGGTTCTGACAATGGGCACAAATCTGGCTATAACAATTGTTTTTCCTCCGTACTTTTCATAAAAACTGTGAGTCCGGTCAAGGTGTTCTTTTTTGATAAACTTCCCGAGTGTTTTATTAATCACCCTGTCGCTAAAATATTTGCCGATCGCATAATTAACACTATCTCCAATTATCCCGGCAACGGAAAGCAAAAAAATAAGCCAGAAAACATCAAAAGATCCGGCTGCGGCAAGAGCTCCTACAACAAAAAGCAAAGAGTCCCCCGGCAAAAACGGCATAATCACCAACCCTGTTTCAGCAAAGATAATCAGAAAAAGAATAAGATATGTCCAAATACCGAAATATTGGACAAACATATTCAAATGCCGGTCAAAATGAAGAACAACTTCTAAAATTGTCTCAATCATGTTTTTCCTCACTGTTAGGTAGAAAAGCATTCTCAATTATTTCCAACATTTCCTTTTCCTGCTGGGATATACTCCCTATACCTAAAAATCCGCCGCTGATCTCGGCAATCGCCTTAGCATGCGACATTATTTCCGTTTTAAATCTCCTTACTTCATCGGGTTTCATTTTCGCGCAAACATAGCCGATGTAATGCGCCCAGGCCTCCAGCAAAGCGGGATCGGGTTTATGTTCAAGCCAGCGTTCCAAAAGGATATAATCAATGCTATTGTTTGACCAGCCAAACTTATTAACCGTCGCGAGTACCGCTTTTTTTCCTTTTTGGTCTATACTGCCGTTTGCCCAGGCAACTTCAATCAAAGGAACTATCGCCAGCGAAGCCACTGTTTCAGGCCGTATATTTAACTCAACAAGTCTTTGCAAAAGATTTTCATCTTGTATACCGGAAACTTCTTTTATCGCTTCCTTTGTTTCTTTCATCTGTTTTAAAACCCGTTGTTTTTCCATAAGTTCAAGATCTTTTTTAAAGAAAAACTCATCTTCCAAACTTCTTGATATTCTGTCCATTGCCCAGACCTCCTATCTTATCAAAGGATTTTCGGGCGGCGGTCTTAAAAATGTTCATCAAAAACCTCCTTTTTGCTTAACGCGAACAAACATAGTCAGATAAAAACCCTTAGGAAAAGATGAATGCAGAAAACTAACGCCGGAACCATTTAACCAAAGCGAAATACAAATGGTTTTTCCGATGATAGTGTTTTAGACGATTTTTGGGGGAGGTTCTATTGTTTTTACAAATTGAGTATATGTGGGAATTTTGTCAAACAAAATAAAACACATTTGGTTGAGTAAAGTTTCAACTACTCCTGAAACAACGGTTAAGGCTGAATTATTCTCAACTTCAGAATAATTTATACATTCTGCATTATCAAACGAACATTCAGTTTGTATAGATAAACCTAATGATGTGAAAACCAGGGAAGATAACAAAAGCAAACCCCATATATTCATTTTCATAAAATTTTACAAATTTATTTAATTCTCGACAATGTTTTGTTTCAGATCCGGCCAATCCCTCGTCTCTAAATCAGAAAAGTTCAGGTTTCCCCTCACAGATATCTATGTTTAATAGACGATAATTGCCAAATTGGCTCCCCGGGTAGGACTTGAACCTACAACCTAGCGATTACAAGTTTCCCTTATGTTTCCATAAGGCTTGGACTATCTCATTATCCTGCCTCAAACCGCCTGCAGGATAGCGGGCGCTTCCCATTCATCGCTGAACAGTACGATCTTTCGATCTAGTCTCTGCACCTTCCTTGAACCGCGTTTATTTCTGTTCAAGGCTTGGCTCAGGATTACCATATCCTCCAATCTTTAAACGATCGAGAACACAGGCTTCCCTGAATTCACCCACTTTTTCAATCCCAATTACTTGGGAAAGCTGCAATTTTTACAGTCGCGTGCTCCACCATTGAGCTACCGGGGAATAATCTGTCTAAATATTTTCTTCCTTGGCCTGATTTTAAAAATTTCTCTCTTTTAAGAGCTGATTCTTTTAAATTATACCTTTCAATATAGAATATTTTAAAAGGTTTATTTTGTCTCGTCCATCTATTACCGCCAGCATTATGTTCAGACAATCTCTCCTCAACACTTTTGCCAGTACATCCGATATATCTTTTAGTATTCTTCAAGCTAACTAACACATATACGCTATACATCACTCCACCATCGTCCGCCACAACAAGGTAGCTATTCAAGTAGGCGGATCAGCCTCCGGCTGAAGCTACCGGGGAACAAATGATTAATTGCCTGTTACAAAGAACGAAATTATATGCTAACTTATTTTTTAGAACTTGTTTTAATCTACACTTCTCCAGCTAATTTTAGCAAATGCTGCCAATTTTCGTCAACATGTTTTTGGAACTGTTCTAAAAGGGCGGCGTTTTCCGGTTTAAAGAGATGGTTAAACCGCGCCTGCATCTTTAACCAGTCGGCTAAAGGTTTCTTTGCCTTGGGATGATAAGTAATCTTATACTTGCCGTTCTCCACCTCGTAGACCGGCCAGAAACAGGTGTCGGCGGCCATTTTCCCAACCTGCGCGGTCATCGAGGGATCGTGCGGCCAGCCCAAACGGCAGGGGGCCAGCACATTAATAAAACAGGGGCCGTCTACACTTAAAGCTTTCTGAACCTTAGTGGTAAAATCATTCCAGAGCCCAACCACCGACTGCGCAGCGAAAGGTATACCGTGCGCAACCATGATCTCGGTCAAATTTTTTCGATACTGTTGTTTACCCTGTTGGGCTTTGCCCGCCGGAGCGGTAGTGGTATTAGCGCCAAAAGGCGTGGCTCCCGACCGCTGGATGCCGGTGTTCATATAAGCCTGGTTGTCATAACAAACATAAAGCATGTTATGTCCCCGTTCCATCGCGCCGGATAAAGCCTGAAAACCGATATCATAGGTCCCGCCGTCACCGCCGAAAGCAATAAATTTTATATCTTTAGCAATCTTCCCCTGTCTTTTTAAAGAATTATAAGCCGCTTCCACCCCGCTAATCGTCGCCGCGGCATTTTCAAACGCCGAATGAACAAACGGCACCTTCCAACTGGTAAAGGGAAAAATCGTTGTCACCACTTCCATACAACCGGTCGCTCCTGACACTACCACCGGCGTATCCCCCGCGGCTAAGAGCATCTGCCGAAGAACGATTGTTCCCCCGCAGCCTGGACAGGCCCGGTGTCCGCCGGTCAATTTTTCCTCATGTTTGGCTAATTCTTTTAATGAAGGCATTTTTTCAACTCCCCTATTTTAATTTCGGATTGCGGATTTCGGAATGCGGAATGAAAAACTAAAGGATTCGAATCCTTTTAATTCTGAAATCCGCAATCGTCCTATTCTCTAACTCCCAAATACTGCGCTTTGGTTTCAAATTTTCCGCCATCTAAAATATTTTTCAAATCGGTATAGACTTTTCTGATTTGCTCCAGATCTATTTCCCGTCCGCCTAACCCATAAATATAATTGACGATCACCGGCCGGTTTTTGCTGTTAAACAACGCCGCCCGAACATCATTATAAACCGGACCGCCCACAGCATTAAGCCCGTCCGAACGATCCAATACCGCCACCGCTTTGATTTTTTCTAAAACGACGGCCAACTCTTCCTCCGGGAAAGGGCGAAAAACCCGAATTTTTAACAGACCGGCTTTTATCCCTTTCTCCCGCAGTTCATCGACAACATCCTTCGCCGTCCCCGCCGTAGAACCTAAAACCACAATCGCCGTCTCAGCATCGGACAACCGGTATTCCTCAAAAAATGTCTCACCTCGTCCAAATTGCTTTTTAAAATCAGCGCTGACCTCAGAAATAATACTTTTCGCCACCCGCATCGCTTCGGCCTGGGCACGCCGATGCTCAAAATAAAAATCAGTAAAATCCAAAGGTCCAACCGTAACCGGATTATCCACATCCAATAAATTATACGGTCCCTTGTATTCCCCCACATACTTTTTTACTTCTTCATCGGCGATCATCTCCATCGCTTCCATTCCGTGACTGATAATAAAACCATCGGTGGTGACCATCACCGGAAGTAAAGCTTTCTCGGCAATCCTCACCGCCTGTAAAAGGTTATCATAAGCTTCCTGCGCATTTTCCGAAAATATCTGGATCCAGCCGGCATCGCGGGCACCCATTGTATCGGAATGATCACAATGTATATTAATCGGGGCGGAAAGCGCCCGGTTAACTTCCGGCATCACGATCGGCAACCGCAGCCCGGCGGCGATGTAAAGCATCTCCCACATTAGCGCCAGCCCTTGCGATGAAGTACAGGTCATCGCCCGCGCCCCGGCCGCGGCCGCGCCAATCGTTGCGCTCATCGCGCTATGTTCGCTTTCCACCGGAACAAACTCCGTTTTCACCAACCCATCAGCGACATAACCGGCAAAAATCATTACCACCTCGGTCGCCGGCGTAATCGGATAAGCCGCCACCACATCCGGATTGATTTGGCGCATCGCCTCAGCAAAAGCCTCATTCCCTGTTTTCGCCACCATGTTTTTGACTTTCCCGCCTTCCTTTATAACATTTGCTTTAGTTTCCATTTTTTCTCCCCATTTTACGATTGCGGATTTCGGATTGCAGATTTCGGAATGAAAAACTTAAAGACTCGAATCCTTTACTTTCCGCAATCTGAAATCCGAAATCCGAAATCGAATTATTTGCCTTCCTTTTCCATCGTTATCGCCTTCACCGGTTTAACCGGACATTCCACAGCGCAAATCCCGCAGCCTTTACAATGATCGTAGTCAATGTCCACAACCTTGCCATCTTTCAGGATTATGGCCGAATCCGGACAATAAATCCAACAAAACAAACAGTTGATACATTTAGTCTTATCCAATTTCGGCCGCATACTGCGCCAGCCGCCCGTTTTATAATTTTGCGCGCTGCCCGGTTCCGGCAACAAAGCCCCCAGCGGCAGTTCTTTCCAAGTTGAATCTTTTCGAATATTACTCACTTTTGGTCTCCTTAAAAGCGCGAAGGATGGCTTTCATATTACCATCCACCACCGCCAGTTTGTTTTTGAATTTTTTCTCCAGTTTAGCCCTGGTATCGGTAATAAAACTTTCGCTGTCCACAATGCCGGTGACCTTAATTAAAGCCCCCAACATCGGGGTATTCGGTATATCCTTGCCAATTTCCTCTTTGGAAATCAGCGAGGCATCAATTGTATAAATTTTTCTTCCCTGGATGCCCAATTTCTGCCGCAGGGCCTGCGGGGTTTCGGCCGTATTAATCAACAGAACACCGTCATCAGGAAGTCCCTGGGTCACATTCACTATATCAATTAAGGTCGGGTCTAAAACCACGACAATTCTGGGAGCAGTGACCCCGCAATGCAAACGAATTGGTTGATCATCGATGCGATCAAAAGACTGCACCGGCGCCCCCATCCGTTCCGGCCCGTATTCCGGGAAAGCCTGCACATATTTTCCTCCGCCCAGAGCGGCTTCAGCCAAAAGCAATGCGGCTGTCTTCGCCCCCTGACCACCTCTTCCATGCCAACGCACTTCAATCATTTTAAATTTTCCTCCGTCTAGTTAGCTGCTAAAAAATAAGACTAGATTATAATACTTTTCTGTGTTTATGTAAAGTTTTTTTTGTTTTTTTCCTATTCTCTTGTTTTGGGAAAGCCACTTGCCGTATAGGAAATTGGAAGTTCGACAAAAATCGAATTTCCCCCTTTGATAAAGGGGGATTAAGGGGGTTAGGTTCTGTCTTTTTAAACTCCCCTAGCCCCTCTTTAATAAAAGAGGGGTATTAAAGTTCTGAGCGAAGCTCGGAGTAACTTGTTGTATAGGAATTTGAATAATTATTAACAATTAAGTTCCCTCTCCCCTTGTGGGAGAGGGTAGGGTGAGGGGTAATATAAGGAATCGAAGCTTTAACACCCTCACCTTAATCCTCTCCCCTCAAGGGAGAGGAAAAACATCACATAGAGGAAAAGTTCCTGCAACCGCTTTTGGTTGCAGAAGTAACTTGCAATTTTCAACATTACCCTTTATTTTGGGAGAGTGATGCGGATGGTAGTTCCCTGCTGAGGTTTGCTGTCAATGGTGATCCGGCCTTGGTGAAAATCCAAAATTTCTTTGACTTTGGCTAGACCGGTGCCTGGCCAGCGGCCTGCGGAGAGCTTTTCCATTTGTAAAAAGGGACGCTCCAGCAGGCCGGTTAAATAATCTTCCTCGATTCCACAGCCGGTGTCCTTTATTTCCAGCTCCAGCCCTTCAGCAATTTTCCGAACCGCCAGACTGATCCGGCCTTGGGTCGTAAACTTAGAGGCGTTGTCCAATAATTGGCTGACCATCGCCGTTAAATTTTCCCGGTCCCCGAAAATTTGGATTTTATCCTCCGGTAATTGCAGCTCGTAGGTTAAACCTTTGCTTTGAATTTTCTCCCGAAAAAATTTATTTACTTCCTCAAGAGAAGCGATAAAATCAAATTTTTCCCAGTGTTGCTTACTGCCGATCATTTTTAAGTAAAAAACCGAAAGATCAAACAGGCGGGCAAACCCTTTTTCCAACTGCTCAAATTCGGCTTGCAGTTCGACAACCAGCTCCTTCTGCCGTTCGTTTAAGGGACCGGCCTTGCCGGAGATTAGTTCCTCCAAATTGGAAGGAATAACAAATTTTAAAGGCTGATGCAAATCGTGAGCCGTCACCGCCGAAAACACCGCTCTCTCCTCCAGCAAAACAGTGAAGGCCAGCCGTTGTTCGGTTAATTTAACCTGTTTTTCCACCCAGGCAATTTCCGGCGCCGTAAACGGTTTTTTATTTATTTTTGGGCCAAGGTTGAAGATGGCCCGTAATTTGTTATGGGCAAAAAGCGGGAAACTGACCGCCGCCCCGATTTCCTGCATCGCTTTTTGCGCTTCGCTGTTTTGAGGAGAACTTTTACTCACCAGATATTTTTTTCCTTTTTCTAAAAATTTAATTAATTCATTTTCCGGCGCTAAATTATTAAAGGAAAAAAGCCAATCCCCCAAATCGTCGATCCCTTCCTGGTAACGGGGCACAAACTCGGAATTACTGCTTTTCCAAAGAAAAAAACTGCTATTTTCCAGTTTAAACAATTTTTTGCTTTCCCCCGCCAAAACCCTGCCCAAATCGTAGGAAGTAAATTGAGAAAACAAGCCCGTAAATTCCTGAAAAGTCTTCATCTAACTAAACCCCCATTGAATTCAGTAGCAATACCATCAAACAATCATTAATCATCCAACCCTGTCTCGCTTTTTCCCAATAATTCTTTAATCACCCTTAAAAATTCCTTACCTTCTTCTATCTTCAGAGAAGCGGTTGGCTCTACAATCTCTTCTTGAATATCGTAATCAGCAATTTCTCTAATTTTTCTTGCATTTATTAACATGCGATGGTATTTAGAATCAATCCGTCCGGTCTTAGCAAAATAATAACCAAAAGCAGATTCAACGGCTGAATGTTTAACTACATCAATCCCTTCTGATTTTAAAAGGGCTTGCGTTATATAAAACATGGAGTAATAAATTTTACTGGCTGCATCTGAAGGATAACCATCTTTCAATAAATCTTCGGCGACTTCAAGAGCATGATCAGCCTTTTCAATAAGTTTTTTTATTTCCTCATTCACAATGTAACCCCTTCATCTGCCACATGAAGATAAAAAGAAAATCCCTTATTTAGGGCATCGTAAAACTGGGATTGGGCAAACACCTTTAGTGATATCATTGGTTTGAAGTTATGATCCCACATAACCTGATATGCCGCATCTTCAAATTGCCTTTCAATTTCGGAAGTTTTTTCATCCACTAAGACAACAACATCGAGATCGGAGTTTTCTGTTGCTTCACCCCTTACTCTAGAACCAAAAACAATAAGCCGCTTTAAATGTTTTCCTAATTCAACTGGAATTATTTTCTTAAATTCTAATACCAATTCCTTATCTTTTTCATCCATCTTATCCACTCTCCCCTATTACCCTGGACACCAGAATCGCGATTACTTCAATATTCTACATTTTTCGGAAGGAATTTTCCAGAACATAATTATTCCAAAAACCCCTATAGAAATTTTAAAGTTACGGTTTATTATTACATGTATTAATAAAGCAGTCAATACTTGAAAATTAGGCAACTTACTACGCTATGTCCCTTATAACCCGCCGCTCGATTAAGGTGATGCCGACAAAAAAAGTGGAGCCTTGACCGGAAACTGTTTCGTACCAGAAGCGGGCGCCGTTGGATTCGGCCAGCTCTTTGACGATGGCCAAGCCTAAACCCAAACCCTTGCTCTTATCGACGGTCTCCCCCTGGCCGCCGTATTTCATTACTTTCTTCTTGTCTCCCTCGGTAATTCCCGGACCGGTGTCCTTGACGGCAATCAGCAGTTCGTCTGTATTTTTATTCACTTTTATCGTTACCCCGCCGGCTAGAGTAAACTTGACGGCATTTTCCACCAGATTGTTGATAATCCGCTCCACATCTTCCTCGTTGGCTAAAACCAAAGGGATGTTGTCGGCATACTCCAATAGTAAATAAATATTTTTTATTTTCGCTTCAGTTAGATTCCTTTGGATAATCTGCTCCAACATCGGCTTTAAATTGAACTCGGCTACCGGCTGTTCGGCATCCAAAAACCGTTTTAACTGTTTACTGATATCGGCTTGCAGTTCTACCTTGCGGCGCTGGTCGACGCAATCCTCATAAGCGGAGTTAATGGCGGATTGCAGATTTTCCTCCAACCGGCCGTATTTCCCGCTCATGATCGAATCTAAAATATCCATTAATCTGCCGGGCTTGACAAAAGGCGAACGTAGATCATGGGCTAACCCGCCTAAAAAGCGCAGACGGTATTCGGTGAAAAGCACCTGACTTAACCTTTTTTCCGCCTCATGACAAAGACTTTGCAAAGAACTAAGATCCTCCTGATTAAACATATTGGAAGATTCTTTCCGGTTCAATCCCAAAACGGCAATCATCCGTTTACCGACAAATAAAGGCAAGCAAACCTTCGCTTCAATATCATCCATCACCTCCCGAATTACCACTTCCTCGGGAACATCGGCTATCATATCATAAATTATCGGCAATCTCGTCGTTCTTAAATGACGAATCAACGGATTTTCCAACCCCAGCGTCACAAACTCCATACTGCCTCTAATCATTATTTCGTTTAATCCCACCGCCGCCTTCGGCAAAAAAGCATCCTCCTCCCGATCATAAACCAAACAACAAGCCCCAATCAACTTCATCGCCTCCGCCACCGGCTTAACCAACTTCCAAGCCACCTGCCCGGTAGTAAAAGTCTCCTCCAACTCTTTTTCGATCTGGGGAAATTCCTTGAAATAAGAGAACTGCGAGAAAACCTTGGCATTTAACACAGCCATGAGCCATGGAGCAACTTTTTTAAAAACTAACGGGTACACCGATAAGGCCAGCAATAATAAAAAAATATACGCCCCGCGATTTTTAATCACCAAAAACAATAAGATTAAAGGCAGGCTAAAAGCAACAGCAGTGCCGATATTGACCACCGCGTTTCTTAAAGCAATATTAAAATCGAGCAGTTTGTAACGGATTATTCCGATAGCAAAACACATTGTCATTCCCATCTGAACAATATAATATAGGGGAGGAATTTTTTCAGTTATCATACTTCCAAAAAAGAAACAAACTGCTATTACACCAAAGCATGTAGAGAAAATAGCATACTTTATTTGGTTTCGTTTTACTCCTGTTGAAATCCGAAAAATAGGAATTAGTGGATATAAGCTATACAATAAACCGAAGATAAAGAAAATTCCAAAAGGTAAATATAAAAATCCGGGAATTTCCTTCAACGGAATCAGTTGAGGATAGCTATAATCAATATCACGAATAATTAAAGGAGTTAACGATAACACAGCAAATACAATGGCGAAGGTATTGATTAATTTAATTACTTTCTTAGCTCTTTCCCAATAGTCTAAAAGATAAAACATAAAACTCAAATACGAAGCAACAATAAAACTACCACCCACATAACTTAGGCGAAATAGAAATAAAGATAGAGAGCTTTTTGGTAAAAGAATAATCAATTCATTTAAATTCCATAGTCCTGCACAAAAACTAAAGAAAGCAAAATAACGGTTAATGGGATTACCTTTTCCTTTCAACTGGGCAAAAAGTCCTAAAGAAAAGGAAAAAATTGCGGAACAAAGAGCTGTAGTTATCCTCAAATTTAAAGGTAAAAGAAACAAAAAGGGGATAGAAACGCAAGGTAAAAAAACTAAAGCGACCTTTAAAAAAGAACTGGCATCAAGAAATTTATATTGGATTACTGCATAAGCTACAACTAAACCATATCCTATCTCAAACAAATAATATACTGGAGCTATATCGAATTTAATTATGGAACCAAAAGCGAAGTAAATCCCCGCTGCTGATAAAGCCGCTCCTGTAGCAAATAAGAAGTATTTTAATTGCTGTCTTTTAAAACCTTGAGTTTTTCTATATCCATCAAAAAGGTAATAAACTGATAGTAAAAATCCTCCCATAAACTGCAATGTTAACAAAAAATAAAGCGGTCCCCTAACTTCACGAAATGGGAACTTAATAACATCTTTTATTATTAAAGGAGTAACTATGGTAAAAATAGTGGTTACAACTGCAAATACATATAAAATATTCAATATGAATTTTAATTTTCTTTCTTCTTTAACTTTTCTACCCGTTAGTTCCCACATTGTTCTTAGGAACCAAGGGATAGAGAAAGCACATCCAATATAACCTAATCTATATAAATTTAAAGCCAAGGAATGATTGGGAACAAGGTAAACAAAAAGATCGCTGATATTCCAAAAAGATACAGCGAAATTATATAAAGCAAAATAAATGTTTGCGGGATTTTTAAAGTTTTTATAAAGAGCAAAAAAACCTAAGGAAAAAAAAATGGAAGCCGCTAGTACACAACTTAAAAAATGAAGAATACTTTCTAGGTTAACCATAAATTATTTTTCCTAGCTTTCTTTTACTTCAAATGGACCAAATTTTTGATAGACTTTTTTAAAGACATCTAAAGTTTTTTCCAAATCTTCGCGAGTATGGGTAGCGTTAACACTGAGTCTTACTCGAGCACCGTTCAATCTTACAGCCGGATAATGGACTGTGCTTGCAATAATATTGTTTTGAAAAAGAAAACCGTTAATTTGATTAACGATACTTTCATCCCCGATTATGATTGGAATAATGTAGGATTCGCTTAAACCAGTATTAAACCCAATATCTTGCAATCCCTTTCTCAAAAAACTAGCGTTTTCACAAAGTTGTTTACGGCGTTCAGGTTCATCTTTAATTACCTCTAAAGCCGCAATAACTGTAGCACAAACTGAAGGCGGAAAACTAGCTGCAAATAAAAAAGGCTTAGAAACATGTTTGATAAAAGAAATTAATTCTTCTTTTCCCGCAATAAACCCTCCTACACCAGCCAAAGCCTTACTAAATGTCCCTACAAAAATGTCTATTTGATTTTCTACTTGAAAATGCTCTGATACACCTCGACCGTTCTCGCCAACTATGCCAAAGGAATGGGCTTCATCTACAGCTATCGCCACTTTATACCGTTTAGCTAATTGACATATTTCCGGTAACTTGGCAAAATCTCCATCCATGCTAAAAACTGCATCTGTAATAATTAATTTATTTTTTCTGTAATCATATGATTTAAGCTTGTTCTTCAAATCTTTCATATCATTATGCGCATATACTCGTATCATTGCTTCAGATAGTTTACACCCATCAATAATACTGGCATGGTCCTTTTCATCGATTATTACTACATCATCTTTTTTTAAAAGCGGAGAAATCAAAGCTAAATTAGCTAAAAAGCCAGCACTAAAAACAGCTGCCGACTCAGTACCTTTAAATTCGGCTAATTTGTCTTCAAGTAAGCGATGTAACTTTGTTGTTCCCCCTAATAAGCGAGGTCCACCGGATGAAGTTCCAAACTCTTTTATCGCGTTAATTGCTGCTTCAACAACTTTGGGATGAGTACTTAACCCTAAATAATTATTCGAAGAAAACATTATTCTTTCTTGTCCTTCAACTATACAGTGACCTGCTGATGGAGATTCAATTGTACGCATCAGAAAATATAAACCTTGAGATTTCTGTTTATCCCACCACCTATTATTATAATCATATATTTTTTTAAAAATCGCCAATTGCTTCCTTCGGCCGGATTTACGCTGGCTTTTATCCACACCAATTTTTTTATCCTCATTATCTAGTAATTCTTTCTCCCCTTGTAAGAAAGAATTATCTCCCAATGCTTCCCTTCTCTCCTCCACTCTCCGTTCCACAACCATCGCTAGCTCGGTAAATTCCTTAAAAAAATGTCTAAAGGCCTCCTGATCCTGTTCAGATAATTTTAACAATACCACTCCATAACAACTTTCTTTTCGTTTCTCCAGCCATCTGGCCCAAACAATTTTACCCTGAGCCAAAATCTCCGGATAATCTTTAGAAGCGCCTAAACTCAATTTTACATCAGTTCCAGCCGGAATAGCCCGTTCACTGACCAAAGATACACCGGTACGGGAAATGCTTGACACCTTAGCCCAAGCCTTTGCTTCTTCCTTCGTATAATCATCCACAAAAGAAAGATCAGCGGCGATGTTCGAAGCATACCGCGGTTCCACCCGGCGGTCGTTGCCAAACTCTTCATCCATTCTGTCAATTACTTGTTCCATTTTTTACCTCCCTTATAACTAGTAACTAGGGGACGGAGTTAGGTAATTAGGTTAACACCGATACACATATAGACACATTACCCCTTTTTTACCTTCCCCTGTACACCCAAGCGCTGCCCTTATGGCTTCGTTAACTGAATGTTTAGTTGTTCCAAAATACTTTCCAAACTCTTATGTTTTGTTATATCATAATTTTACAACTTTCTTATTTTTTTCTGCTAACCTAATTACCTAACTCCGTCCCCTAATTTGACAAAGTGAAGCCTGACCCCGATTGATCCCATTTGTTTTTATAAAATTTCCATTCTTATTTTTCATTATCTTCTTTTTCTCCACTCAACTCCGCCTCAATCTCTTCTACAGAAGGCAGGCTGGATTTTAGATTGTCAGGTAGAGCGCGAGTAAGTTCGTATTCTGAAATGCCGATTGGTTTGTGAATATCACGCAAGGCATACTCGGCAAAGATTTTATCTTTTGTCTGACAGAGGATCAAGCCGATAGTAGGCTGGTCAGTTTGACGCTTAAGGAGATCATCCACCGCCGAACAGTAGAAGTTCATTTTTCCAGCGTATTCCGGTTTAAACTCACCTTTCTTTAACTCAATAATCAAAAAACAACGAAGTTTAATATGGTAGAACAACAGATCAAGATAAAAATCTTTATCGCTAACAGTCAGATGGTATTGTCTACCCATAAAAGCAAAACCGGCGCCCATTTCAATTAGAAATTTTTCCAAGTGTTTAACCAGTTCTGTTTCCAGTTCTCGTTCTTGAAATGGTTCGGCAAGGGTCAAAAAATCAAATATATAAGGATCTTTCAGTGTCTGCATGGCCAAATTGGATTGCTCATTAGGCAAAGTAAGAGTAAAATTTGTGACTGATTTCCCCTGTCGTTTAAAGGAATCATTTTTAATCATCGACCACAAAACATCACGGCTCCAGCCATTTTGAATAGTTTGCTCCATGTACCAAAAACGCATAGACTCATCTTTGATTTTTTGCATCAGCAAAATATTGTGCCCCCAGGGGATTTGGGAAACAAGTTGTTTCTTAAAATCTAATTGGGAAACAGGCTGTTTCCCAATTGACATAGCTAATTCATATTCTTTGTATAGCTGGACCATAAACTTGATATTTCTCTCTGAAAAACCTTTTATTTCGGGCAATTCATTGTGGATATCATTGGATAATCGAGAAATAACACCAGCGCCCCAACCTTCTAATTGCTGTCTGTTATAAATTATCTTGCCAATATCCCAATACATTAGAATCATTTCCGAGTTGACAGAAATAACAGCCTTTACCTGTGCCTTTCGTATGCGGTCCTTTATTTCAGTCAAAAGGTTTCCATATTGAACAACTTCAATCACACCACAACTCCTCTAAACAAAATGATATTTTCCTAAAACTATCCAAAAGTATATTCACAATCTGAGTAATAGTTTTATGGCAAATAAGTTAACAAAGTTAAGCCTGACCCCGATTTCTACCATTCAGAATAAGATATTCCTCTTGAATCCTTGCCACTGTTATTAACAGCAATCGAACCATTTTTATTATTATAAATCCAGGCGGTGGAATTATCAATATCGTCTGCGGTTATTTTTGTGTTTGCTGTGGGATCTATTATAAATGTGTTTTTGTTTTCGCCCGCCCAACTTCGGCCAAGTTTTAAACTGGGAATTTCATCAATGATTCCGGGAACTAATACATCTAAATTTTGAGGGTAAACTTCATTCTTAACGTAATAGAGTAATATTGCGGAACGCATTGTTCCCAAATATCCTTTACTCTTTTCTTCTTGCTCTTTAAAATCAGCGAACCCTTGATCGTGATTAGCTTGTGTTTGTTGCTGCAGAGCCTGTACCATGCCTTCAAGTTCACCGGTCAACAAAAATTTCCACTCACTTCCATCCTTCTTCAGACTTACAACAGAAAGTTTAGATATCTTAATTCCATCTACATTGGTTGTTATTCTCAAGACAACATGTACAATATCGTCTTTCCCTATTTTCTCACTGATATGACCAATTGGTTTTATTGTTGATTGACGCAGACCATCTAATATCTCCGGGTAAAGGAGCATGACCCATTTATAAAATTTGATAAAAAAATCTTTGGATGAACTTGATTGAATATCTATAAGACTGTCACCTTGTGCGAAAGACTGAAAAATATCTGAATTGTCACCACCCACCTCTAAAATAGGGAGTAACATTGCTTTGAACTTAGTGAGTGCATCGCTATGCATATAATCAACAAACGAAACTAAATCTTCCTCCTGCATTTTCTGATAGTAACGTTCCACTAAAGCTTCCGGATGGAAAACTCCCGATGCTGACAAATTAACAAGTATCATACAACTAAAAACTATCACCACTAAAAACAATTTTCTCGTCATCTTTCCTTTCACCTTACCTAACTTCATTCTTCTTTTAACCATGCTTTTCCTCCAAACTTTTTATTGCTCCCTGTAATTGCAAACTCAGATATTTTATTACATTGTAACCCTTTGATTGAACCTTGTAAATTTCTTTTCATCTCAAGGATATATGCCTGATAAATTAAACGTATTATTTCCCCTTAATTTTAATTATTATTTCATCTAGCGCATTAGCCAATTCCCACTGTTTTTTATGCACTTGTTCTTCAGATAATCGTGATTTTTTATCCGGTGTCATTGGCAAATCAGTAAATGATCCCATACCAGCTATAATGTTTTGAACTTCATCTAATATTGAGATATATTGATCAGATTTTTCATCACATTGTTCAATCTGCTCAAGTTTTTCTTTGAACCAATTTGCTTTGTCTTGCCAATTACAATCCACCAGTAAATTAATTATTTCTTTAATAATTTGAATTAATTTTTTTTTCATTTTAATGGAAGCTCATTTTTAAATTTTAATAATTTATTAGGCATTATATCATCAGGTAAAAGAACTTGATATCCTTTCCCCCCTGCGACTTTTCCATAATAAACAGTAACATCCTGACTGAATTCATATACTCTCACCTTTTTAAGAGGATTCCCCCATTTAGAAACATTATACTGACTTTCCGTACCAACTGTTGTCACTGTTCTTCTGGTACCAAACCATCTGCCGGGATTTTCTACTAGCTCATTCGGTATCCAAGGAGATCGATAAATCACATCTCCTTTTTTAAAAGTCTTGATAGTATATTCTCCACTTTCAAATGCATTTTTAATCTTTCCTTTTAATACTGGTAGACTTTCTCGTACTAAACTTCTAATAGCAACACTTCCATTGTTTATTATTTTCGTTTCCACCCTGGCTATTCTTGCCTCTGCGTTTACTTCCTTCAGCATTGTTTTAGCGGCTCCCCCAATTCTTTCCGCATTCCTTAATGCTTTTGCTGCCTTTGTTGTGTTCACTAAGGTTTTTACTGTGTCACCGAAAAGGGGGACAAAACCGACAAAGGCCAATGATAACCCTAATTTGCCGTCGCTTCCTTTGCTTTGCCAGACTGTTTTGCTGTTAGCTCCAACATCCCGGATGTCGCCGAGGAAACCGGCGGGGGATAAACCGGCAGTTATTTGGCCGGCGATGTTCCAGAGGGTTGGCTTTTCGATAAAATCGCCTTTTAAGGCTCCTTTCGCTATTTGGGAGGTTTTCGCTTCGGGTTGCAGATTGCTGATTCCAATGATTATCGAACCTTGGGTAGACTTGAGTTCTTCTTTTGTTGCCGGGCTGATTAAACCGAATTTGGCTAATAAGAATGTTCCCGCGGCAGCCTCAGTTAAGCCTTCCATCGCTGCCGATTTCTCCTCGCGATAATATTTGCCGGCGGACGGCTTGATCTTTTCCTGGCCGCTAAATTCTTCTGGTTGGGCGCCGAGACTAATCATCGTCCCGACTTGGTTGAGCGCTTTGGCATAGCCAGTGTTCGTTTTGGCAATGATGATTTCGGCTTGGGAATAAATTTCCTTTTCTTGGACTGATAATTTATCGATCGCGCTCTTGTTCTCGACTAATTTGCCCATGCCGATCGAAATTTTGTCGTAATCTTCTTCCTGGAAATTTTTCTTTAAGTCTGCTTTTAGCGCCTCATTTTTTACGCTTAAGGTGTATAACTGCTTTGCGCCTTCGGTTAAACTTAAACTCGTCTCTTGGCCAACATCTTCTTTGCCCTGGTAAATACTACTCAGTATCCCGGCTTGTAAAATCGCTCCTTGGTTAAATTCCGTTTGCAAATTTTCTCGAATTAAAATTATTTCCTGTTTTTGATCTTCTCCCTCGTGGATCGTCTCGCGGATCTTAAATAATTGGCCATCTTTGCTGAGGTAAATTTTGTCCCCATTTGCCGCTTCTTTGATTGCCGTCTGGAAAACTATTTTAGTCTCTTCTTTTCTCACTACGGCCTGCAAAATAGTTTCTTCGCCCACCTTTATCGGTGACAATAATTGATATTCTCCGTCGTTACCATCCGGCGCTAAACTTAGGTCGCCAGACTTAACATGGCCAACATTCTCTCCGGCAATCACCAAATCATATCTGGGCTCTGGGACGACCATCTTTAAACTGGGCCAGACTTCCGCTTTCTTGTTTTCCGACTTAATTTCCTTTTGCGCGAGAGTTCCCTGGCCGGTAAAACTATTCCATAAACTGACTACTTTATTCCAGACGGAAACAACTAATGTTTTCAGCTGGCCAAACCAGCCTTCCCGCTTCATCGTGATCGACCGGATCAGATTATTGATCTTTTCCGCTTTCGGGGTGGTGAGCATTACGGTCTGTCCGTCATTTTTCGTGTAGCGGCCGCTGATCGCTTTTAAATCCCAGCCCTGAAAAACAAAGTTTACCTCACTGACTACTCCTTCCTTAGTGGCAAATTTACCGTCGCTGAACAGCCGGCCGTTTTCCACTTTTAACTTTAAACCGTTTACTGGTTTCCATTCTAACTGCCAATCGTTTTCTACTTTGACATATTGGGGCAACTGATTACTTCTTTCCACAATTTCCGTAATCTTCTTGCTGACAAATCCTTCCACCATGGCCAATATTTTCCGCGGCGCGGTTTTTAAGTTTAAACCGCCAATGATCCCGCGGGTAACCCGGGGAGAGATTTGCTCCCATTGCGCCAGACGGATTTTTATCTCGTTCTCCACACTTTTTTTAGCGGTTATGCCATAATCCAAACTGTATTTCTTCCCCCCGGGAAAAGTTCCATCATTGGCATCATAGCTCTTAGCTAAAAACACTAACTGCGCCTCGCCCAGCTGGAGCTTGCTGGACCCTAAAATCTCCAGCGGGTTTACTCCCAACTGCAGTTTTGCGATCAACTCGTTGCCGCGGAGATCTTTGCCCAGAATCGCCCGGTCCAGAACCAGCTGATTGTTTTTCCAAGCGCTGATTTCGATATTTTGGTTGGAACTGGTTACCTGCATTAAGATCGGAGAAGGAGAGTCAGCGGATGTTTGTAATTCGGCTTTAAATCCGGTAATCTGGTTTTGGCGCCAGCTCAGTTCGGAAAATTCCACTTTGGTTTCTTTTCCCTGACAGTCCTCCACATTTAGCTGGAAAGCGCGGACCTGATAGTGGGGCGGTTCCGGCAAGTCTTTTAACTCCGCGAACAGTTTATCGAAACCGTAAGTTCCGGACTCCCCGGCCTTGAAACGGGAAAACATCTGCAGATTCGTCAGCCGCGGCTGGTCAACACTGGGGCTGTAAACAAGATTACTGAGATTTTGGCGGTAGGTATTGCCAACCAAATCGGCGCTGGTTATCCTAACTTCTTTCGGCAGATTGTTGGCGCCGTAAACAATTTTGTCAATTTTGTCGGTTACCTTCCCAAGGCCGCGCATGGTGGATATTTCTAAACTGCGGTAACCGGTCTCATTTTTTTCGATCTTCCTAAAAGTTTGTGTTTCGTAACGGCCGGAAAGGTTTGAATAACTTTCCCAGTTGGTTTTTTCTAACGGTGTATAGCCGGCATAATCGGAAAGATTAATATTCGGGGCAACCTTATCCTGCAAAAAATTTACCAGATTATGATCGAAGCGGGCGAGGGCAATCAATGGAGCATAATCCCGGTTGTTCAGAAATTCCGACCGGGTATTAATCGAAACTGCAGAGGGATTGACATAATTACTCTGATAAGCAGCCTGTTGAACAGCCGGCCGCTCAACTTGCCGTCTATATTGCTGATAATCATCGTAAGATACGGCAGACAAAACCGTTACCCTAAGCAACAAGGCGGCAAAAAAAACTGGCTGGATAAATTCTTTAATTATTTTTAATCGTTTCGCAACTAATGTTTTTCGGGAATAAAAAAGCCCCTTGCGATTACCTCTCAAGGGGTTTACAACCATATTTGCGTCCATTTCCACAATCCTATTTAACCAAAAAAAACCGCTTTTGTCAACGCTTTTTTACTTAAAAAAATTTTCGAATACCCTCTGCTCTTCCTCCGCAAATTTCATTAAAACTATTCCATAACAACTTTCTTTCCGTTTCTCCAGCCATCTGGTCCAAATAATTTTACCCTGGGCCAAAATCTCCGGATAATCTTTCGAAGCGCCTAAATTTAACTGGCTCTTCACCACTTTCTGTACATGAAATTTGAGGTTTCATATGTTATTTGCAACAATAAAAATACAAGTCAAATTCAAAGGCGCCACTAGGAAACCTTGTGTAATTTAAATCTACACAAAGGAACCTTAATGTTTGTTTTGTATGTGTTTCCCCCTTTAAAAAGGGGGAGAAAGGGGGATTTTGAAAATTAGAAATATTGTCTAAATCTCCCCTACCCCTCTTTTTAAAAGAGGGAAAATAACACATCCCAGATCACTAGTGTCCGACACGTTTAAAATATGAAACACAAAACACATTGAAAAATGAATAACATAATGAAGAAAAAAAACATAATCGATTTGAAATCAAAATCCATTAATTTGTATAATGGTCATTCCGAAGTAAATATGAACAAAGGAGTGACCAAAGATGAACACAGGCAAAAATGTTTTTTCACAATTAATGGATCTGTTACCAATGGACGAATTTCGCAAATGTG
>JBDRON010000018.1:0-11760 GCA_043810025.1 Elusimicrobiota bacterium | reverse complement strand
CATAATCATTTTTGGTTCCTGCTGACAAAGACGAATGGCGTAGAGAAGATGCTTACGAATACTCCCCAGTTGGAAATCGAAGGCTCTTGGACGCAGATATTGGGGCCAAAATTTATGAAAATCCTGGGAAAATCCATCCTCTGGCCCTATCTCCTGCAATGCCGATGGTTTGGCGGTAAATCCCGGCAGATTTATTCTGTTACTGTAAAAGAGGTGATTCGTTCCGAGAAACACGAAGGTTCTTTTGCCATGGCGGTTCTAAATGTCCACTATACTTCCGGGAATCCGGAAAGTTATTTTCTTCCGCTTTCATATACGGAAGATTCGGGGATGTTGAATAATTATCCCAAGAGCGTGATCTGTAAAGTCAGCGTTAACGGCAAAGAAGGTTTTCTTTACGATGCCGCTTATAATCCCGGCTTTCACCGTTTTCTTCTTAACCTCATCGCCAATAAAAAGAAGATCAAGACTGAGCAAGGCGAACTGGCCGGAACGTCAAGCCAGAAGTTCAAGACGTTGCTGCAAAGCAAAGGGCTTGAACTTTCTTCTCATGTCCTCAAGGCCGAACAGAGTAATACCGCGATCATTTATGATGATGTCTATTTCCTCAAGATTCTCAGGAAATTGGAAGAGGGAGTAAACCCGGATAGGGAAATGATCAGGTATCTCACCGAACAGAAAAAGTTTGCTATTGTTCCAGCCTTCGCCGGATTTATTGAATACCGCCCTTTAAAATCCGAGCCGATCGACATCTGTCTTTTGCAGGCCTATGTTCCAAACCAGGGAGACGCCTGGACCTATACCCTGGAACAGGTAAAATCTTTTTTCGAATTGGTTTTATCCAAAACCGGAGAACTTGAAACGATACCGAAGCAGGAAGAAACAGCCAAGGCCAATAGCGCCGGCGCCAGCGATCTCATCGATGGTTTCTACCTGGAGCTGGTGAAACTCCTGGGCCAACGAACCGGGGAGATGCATCTCAGCCTTGCTTCCGACAGTGAAAATCCGGATTTCAAGCCGGAATCCTTCTCGACGCTTTACCAAAGGTCTTTATATCAGTCGATGGGCAGTCAGGCCAGATCGGCGCTCAGATTGTTGAGAGAAAATCTGGCTAAACTCCCAACCGCAGCGCAAGGCGAGGCGGCAGCGATCCTGGGAAAGGAAAAAGAGATCTTTGCGCAATTTGCCGTAATCCTAAAAACAAAATTTAACGCAAAGAAAATCCGGATTCACGGTGACTATCATTTGGGGCAGGCGCTTTTTACCGGTAAAGATTTCGTTATAATGGATTTTGAAGGTGAACCGGCGCGTCCGGTGAGCGAAAGAAGGCTCAAGAGATCGGCGTTGAGAGATGTTGCCGGAATGATGCGCTCGTTTCATTACGCGGCTTATGCGGCGTTATTTCTCAGTCAATCTACACGAGTTGACACAGATATTTCCGGTCTGGAATCGGCGGCAGATTTATGGTCTTCGAAGGTTGCGGAGGTTTTCGTAAAGTCCTATTTTGAAACTGTTGGGCAGGCTGATTTTCTGCCTAAGGAACAAAAGGATCTCGAGTTGTTGCTGCAGGTCTATTTATTAAATAAGGCGATCTATGAGCTGGGCTATGAGCTCAATAATCGTCCCGATTGGGTCCTCATTCCCCTCAGAGGGATAAAGCGCGTTTTAGAAGGCCTGGGGAAACAAGAATAGGTTAATTGGGAGATTGTTATTTTAACAGCATAGGAATTTCAATGTTGGTTTTGTGCATTTTCCCCCTTTAAAAAGGGGGATTAAGGGGGATTTTGACAATAATAATTACTAAATCTCCCCTAACCCCTCTTTATAAAAGAGGGGAATAAAAAGGAGGGAGCAATGGTTGTCGAAAATGTAAAACACGGTATCAGCCTATTCCGAGACGAGGATATCTATCTTTTCCGCGAGGGTAACCATTTCCGTCTATACGAAAAGTTGGGGGCGCATCTGATGAGAGACGGAGAATGTCTCGGAACCTATTTTGCCGTCTGGGCGCCAAACGCAAAGGAAGTCAGCGTAATTGGAGATTTTAACGGATGGGACAGCCGCGCTCATCCCCTGGCGTTACGTTGGGATGAATCGGGGATCTGGGAAGGATTTGTCCCCGACGTAGATAAAAGTAACCTCTATAAATACCACATCCTTTCCCAGGTCAATAACTTCCAAGCAGAAAAGCGCGACCCCTTCGCTTTTTTTTCCGAGATGTCCCCTGAAACCGCATCGATAGTCTGGGATCTGGATTACGACTGGAAGGACGGGCAGTGGATGAAGGACCGGCATAAAAACAATTCTCTGGAATCTCCCATCTCGGTTTATGAGATCCATCTCGGTTCCTGGCGGAGGGCGCCGGAAGAGAATAACCGTTTTCTCACCTACCGGGAACTGGCTGAACAGTTGATTCCCTATGTGAAAGAGATGAATTATACCCATCTGGAACTGCTTCCGGTGATGGAACACCCTTTTTACGGTTCGTGGGGATACCAGACGCTCGGTTATTTTTCTCCGACCAGCCGCTATGGAACCCCGCAGGATTTTATGTATTTTGTCGACCGTCTTCACGAAAACGGTATCGGGGTTATTCTGGATTGGGTGCCCTCACACTTTCCCTGCGACGGGCACGGGTTGGGATATTTTGACGGCACGCATTTGTATGAACATGCCGACCCGCGAAAAGGTTTTCATCCGGACTGGAAAAGTTACATCTTTAATTACGGAAGAAATGAAACGAGAAGCTTTCTGATCAGCAGCGCTCTGTTTTGGCTGGATAAATATCATGCTGATGGAATTCGGGTTGACGCGGTGGCCTCGATGTTATATCTCGATTATTCCCGGCCGGAAGGAGAGTGGATCCCGAACGAATACGGAGGACGGGAAAATACAGAAGCGGTCAACTTCATCAAACGGCTCAATCTGGAAGTTTACAGTAATTATCCGGATACGCAAATGATCGCCGAGGAATCCACGGCCTGGCCGATGGTCTCAAAACCGACCTATTTAGGCGGACTCGGCTTCGGGATAAAATGGAACATGGGCTGGATGCATGATCTGCTTGAATATTTCACCAAGGACCCGGTCTACCGGAAGTATCACCATAACCAACTGATCTTCAGTCTCTGCTACGCCTTCACCGAAAACTTCATGCTCAGCATCTCTCACGACGAAGTTGCGCATGGGAAGGGCTCGCTTTTCACTAAAATGCCGGGAGACGATTGGCAGAAATTTGCCAACCTTCGGCTCCTTTATGGGTATATGTACGGACATCCCGGCAAGAAACTTCTTTTTATGGGAGATGAGTTCGCTCAGCGCGCAGAGTGGAATCATGATCAAAGCCTGGATTGGCATCTTCTTGAACAGCCCAATCACGAGCGCCTGCAGCGCTGGCTCAAGGAGCTGAACTACTTTTACAAGACGGAGCCGGCGTTGTATGAAAATGATTTCGACGCTAACGGTTTTGAATGGGTAGATTGCATGAACTGGGAACGCGGGATTATCAGTTTTATCCGCAAAAGCAAATCTGGCGCGCCTCCCGTTTTGATTGTTTGTAATTTTACCCCGGTGCCCAGAACGAATTACAAGCTAGGCATCCCCCTGGGAGGATACTGGCAGGAAGTTTTGAATAGCGATGCTAAGGAATATGGCGGCAGCGGCTACGGAAATTTTGGCGGCATAGAAGCCGCTCCGCTGCCTTCACACGGAAAATATTATTCTCTCTCCTTGACCGTTCCTCCCTTAGCCACTCTCTTTTTTAAGAAGAAGACCTAGCGAGGAGGATTAGAGATGGCTGAAAATATCTTGAGCTTAACCGGCCGAAAATTATCCGGGCTGTTTTTCGCCGGCTTAACAGCGCTGATTTTATCGGCGGCGGTTTCCGCCGCGGAAAAAACTAAAATTTCTTTTCTCTGGTGGCCGGATCCCGGCGGCGGGTTTGAAGAATTAATCGCTGATTTCCCAAAAACCGATCCGAATATTAACGTGGAAATGATTAAAGGCCCCACTTCTACGGATACCCGCGAAACGATGTATGTAACCGGTTTTCTGGCCGGCGAAGCTGCTTACGATCTGGTGTTGATGGATATCATCTGGGTGCCGAAATTTTCCGCCCAGGGATGGTTGATTCCTCTGGACGACTGGTTTGATTTAAAGGAGCAGGAAAAATTTTTCCCAGGTGATATTAAAGGCAGTTATTATAACGGGAAAATCTATCGGGTTCCGTTGCAGACCGATGTCGGATTAATGTATTACCGCCGGGATCTTTTAGCGGAGAAGAAACTTAATCCGCCGCAGACCTGGGAAGAGTTGGTAAAAATTTCCCGGGCGCTGCAAAATCCACCGGACATTTCGGGGTTTGTTTTTCAGGGAAAACAATACGAAGGACTGGTTTGCAATTTCCTGGAAATTTTGTGGTCTTTCGGCGGTGAGGTTTTTAACGAAGCGGGTAATTTGGTTTTAAATTCGCCGCCGGCGGCGGAGGCGCTAAAATTTATCTGCGATCTGGTGCGCACCGATAAAATTACGCCGGAAGGCGTTACTACCTATGAAGAAGGAGAACAGTTGAATATTAAGAAATTTTTCTTTTATTTATCTCTGGCGGCGCTTACAGTTTTCAGCTTGTCTCCGTTTTTCTGGCTGGCGGTTACCTCGCTAAAAAGTAGCGCGGAAATATATTCTTTGCCGATTACTTATTTTCCTCTAAATGTTTCCTGGGCAGCCTACAAAAAAATCATCTTCGACAGCATCTTCCTCCGCTATGTATTAAACAGCCTGATTGTTGCTTCCCTGACCACCTTACAGAGAAAATGGGAAAGTTTGTTACTTTAAACCTGGCTTGGCCGGGCCGGTTTCTGAAAGCGTTTGCCGAAAAAGATTCTCTTGCGCAGTTTAAAAGTGACGCCTCTTTGTGGATTGAATTTAATAAAGAAAGATACTACCTTTTTGATCTAACCAGCCGGAAGTTGTTATAATCAATTATTCAGTTTGGATTCCTTAAAAAATCTGAAAAAAACGCTTGAAAAAAATGAAAAATCTGCTATACATTAAGTGAGATGAAAATAGTTCAATTAAATCGAGCTGTTGATTTTGGAATTGGGGTACGGTTTCCTTCGAAATTCTCCTCGCGCTTTTTTAATCTCCCGAGATTGTTCGGCAACAATTTCTTTGGCGATTTTCCACCTTACTGCTGGTTTTAGTGTATTTCAAGATTTAAGCGATTTTGGATTTATCATTGGCAATAATGGTGGCTATATGTATCGAATAGAGGGTGTGACAAAATGGTCTTTTGACATTATCAGTTTTTTTAATGGAGGCAAAAGATGAAGGTAAAGTTTTTCGCAAGCGCAGTGGTATTGTTGGCGGTTATAAGTTTTTCGGCAAGGAGTTATGCCGGCAGTTTGAACCCTTCGGGGCCGCCGTCGGCCACGGGGTACACATTGAGCGACATCGCCGCGCGCATCTCAAGCGGCACAGCGGCATCAGGACACTCGCTTTATCCGACCGCTGGCCCGGGTCCAACAATGGTAACCCTCACTCAAATTTACGACGCGCTTCCCAGTGGCACAACGACCAGCGCTTCTGTGGGTGATGTAATATCAGGTAAAACTTTTATCACGCGAGGCAATGGGGTGATGGCGTTTTCTACAGGAACATTTACCGCCCACGAACTGCCGGACACCGGGCAGACTGCTGTATACGTTACAAATGACGATGGCACTTACCAGCCGTCAGCCAGTCTGCCGAGCTATACGATGTATAACTATACCGGCGGCTCACTGGTGGAAACGTCAGATGTCAATGTTTCGTTCGTTACAGTTGACAATCGCACGGGCTTGATGTGGGCTACTGATGCCGCCCTCGTGGCATCATCCACATGGACCGTTGCCATAACCAACTGCGAAAACTTGAGCTATGCGGGCTACACCGACTGGCGTTTGCCCAATGTCAAAGAGCTGATGAGCATTGTTAATTATCAGAACGTTGCTCTTTCCATATCGACAACAACATTCAGAAATACAATGATTAGTTACTACTGGTCGTCAACTACATACGCGGATGTCACTACCCTCGCCTGGTTCGTGGACTTCGGCGGTGGCTCTGTGTACTACTACGATAAGCCTAACGTTTACTATGTTCGGCCAGTGCGGGGAGGCCCGTGAGTCTTGATCATTTTGTTTTATTTGCCGTTGAAGTTATAGCCGTTGATTTACAAGTGTATCTTATAAATCGGTTGTTAGGAATATTACCATGAGCCAATACGAGCATTTGCCGATCTACAAAAAATTATTTGATTTGGCTGTGTATTTGGAAAATATTGTCAAAGGGTTTAGCCGCTACTATAAATATACCTTGGGCAGTGAATTAAGAATTCTATCGCACCGGGCCGTAATGCTGGTGGTTAAAGCCAACAGTGCGCAGGACAAAAAGGAACTGTTGTATATCGGCGCTGTTTTATTCCCCCTTTTAGAAAGGGGAATTGAGGGGGATTTAGACAATTTTATATCCAAATCTCCCCTAACCCCTCTTTATAAAAGAGGGGAATATTGACACTGCTCGGCTTGCTGAGTGGATGTTCATTTAGTCGCATTTATTTAACGTGTTGTGTATAGAAAATATGGGAAAAATGGGGCAGAATAAATCTACAATGCAGAGTAGGAGTGCGCTTAGTTATTATTTGGCGCTGCTGAGCCTTACTCTTTTTTGTGTAATTATTATTTTCCCTATTGTTCGCGCCAGCGGGAATATTGATGTTGGCGCGGACGATTCAAAATATTCCTATAGCGAAACCGCGGGCTGGTTCAACTGGAATACCAGCGATTCCGGCGTAATCGTTTCCACAGGATATCTTTCGGGTTACCTTTGGCATGAAAATTTGGGCTGGGTGCATTTGGGAACAGCCCCGGCAAACGGACTGTCTTATGCAAACGATTCCGAGACTGATTATGGTATCAATCGAGATACTACAACTGGTCAACTCTTCGGCTATGCTTATGGCGAAAATGCCGGCTGGATAAATTTCAATCCCGACTACGGCGGGGTCAGTATTTCCACAACTGGCGTCTTCGGTTCTACGGATACTGTTAACCTTGGGGGCTGGGCTTGGGGGGAAAACATCGGTTGGATGTGTTTTTCTTCCGACACCTTCCGGGTGCGTACCAGCGCCCGGCCGCCCGCGCCCTCGGAATTTGCCGCAACTGATGTTGGCGTTTCCAGCATCACCTGGAGTTGGACGGACAATTCCTCCGGCTGGGCGCAGGAGGACGGTTTCCGTGTCTACTATGCGACTGCCCCAGGAACCATTGCCGGGACGGCTGCACAAGACGCGATCTCCTTTGAGGACACCGGCCTTTTGCCTGATACAACATATTCAATGTATGTGCAGTCCTATAACACTGCATGGTCAAGTGATTTGAGCGCCTCTGCGGCGGCAACAGGGTTTACCGCTTACCCTCCCGGAGCAATCACCGATTTAGCGGCTAGTGTGGGAACGAACGAGGGAGAAATCAACTTAACATGGAGCGCTGTCGGTGACGATGGGGCAGATGGCGATATTACCGGCGGTAAATATAAAATAAAATGGTCTACCCAGACGGAGTCCGACTGGGAGTCCGGCAGCTGGACGGACTGGGCGAACCGCTATGAACAGCAATTCAGCACGAACACTACAGTCGGCGCTAACCAATATTACACGCTTACCGGTCTAACTAACGGGACAACTTACTATGTTAGAGTCTGGACAGCCGACGAGGCGCCGAACTGGTCGGCAATCTCCAATGGGGCGACGACATGGGCGCAGATTGATGTGATGGCGCCCTCGGCGGTTACTGATCTCTCGGCCACGCCGGAATCGGACGGAGATGTCCAGTTAACATGGACGGCGGTAGGCGATGATGGACTGGAGAATAATATTTCTGGGGGACAATATACGATTAAATGGTCCACCCAAACCGAATCCGATTGGGAGTCAGGCAGTTGGGCTGACTGGCAAAATCGCTACGAATTACAGTTTAGCACAACTACCTCGGTCAGTCGGATGGAAACAAAGGTTATCACCGGTTTAACCGGCGATGTCCCCTATTATTTTCGCCTCTGGACTGCTGATGAACGATTAAACCGGTCGGCAATATCAAATGGCGCAACCTGTCAGGTAACCGTGTTGTTAAGTGTAGATATTGGTCCTGCCACTTATGGTTTTGGAGTTGTCTCGGCTTCCAGCTCTACGGTTTCTTCAAGTTCATTTACTATAACCAATCTGGGCAATGTTGCCCAGAAGTATAGTGTCAAGTGTTCCAGCTCTGTGCCTACCGAGTGGTATCCAGTGAGTATATCTCCCGATACAAATATAAAATTTAGGTTGTTGAGTATATTTAACGGCTCGACCCGGCCACAGGTGAACGATTTTGATCCTGCTAGCGATTATCTGGCGCCGGTAAATACCTATCGTGCCAGTGGCAGCGGTGTGGATGGTAATTTTAGCGGGACGGAGGAAGGGGTGAATGTCCCTGTTGGTGATAAACGAGGTCTCTGGTTAAGGTTAGACACGCCGGCGCCGGTTCCAACTTCGGCTAGCCAGTCGATAACTATTACTATTCAGGCTGAACAACAGTAGGCTTATTTTAGGGGAATGAAGGAGATTCGAATACTAATAAACTTTGTCGTGTGGTCCGAAGGTGAGAAAAATGATTGTTTTTGAATCCAGACTATTACACAAAGAATTCGCACAGGTCAGAAACTGCCTGTATTTTCTTGCCCGACATTCTTCACAAATAGAGAAAATAATACGGAATGACTTTGTAAGCCGTGCCGAACGAAAGCCTTTGAGTTCGCCAACAAGCAATTCACTTTTACAGTTTTTGTATGGGTCTTGTGAAAGAAAATTAGTTTTTTTAAGTATTAATTTTCTTAGCGATGGGTATTTTTTAAGCTGTTTTAGAAATTCAGGAAGGAAATATGTTTTATAAATTGAATGTCTCCTTCAAACTTAACAATCTTGCACCTTTATGCAATTCATCTTTTGCTCGTTTAATGGATTGTGTTAATTCTTTGCTTGACATAATTTTTAATGTCTCAACAATTCTTTTCCAGTCAATAATATCCAGAACTACAGATTTCGGTTTTCCTTTTGCCGTAGTGATAAATTCAACTTTTGGTAGTTCTAAACTTTGTTGCATTTTGATCACCTCCGAAATAAGTATAACAAAAATGAAGAAGTTTGTCAAACCTGCACTTTTTAAATTTAATTCTGAGGAGGGCTAAGAAATGAGGTATTCATTAGTATTGTTTTTTGTTGGCATCGTTTTTGTTACTGGTAGTTTTGCCGGCAAGATTGGGACCAATTTTGCCGAGGTTAAGGTGGAAGGTTTGCAAATCGGGCAGACCCAATCGCTGAAACAGATCGCCAATATGCCCTTTAATGTGATCAGTATGGCCGACGAGCCGGTCGACTTAAAATTATGGGCAGAGATGCCGAAACTGGAAGAACTGAAACCCGGCTACGAGGCTCTGCCTAACCCCGATTGGGTGAAATTAGAAAAGGAAACGTTGAAGCTGTTGACCCGGGAGACGGGGACTAGCGATATTTATATTACCATCCCGAAAGAGAAAAGATATCTAGGTAAAAAATATCAGGTTTATATTGTTGTCGAGACTGTTCCGCCCAAAGGTAAAGGTTTTATTGTTTTTGGGGTAAGTTTAAAAGGACGACTGTTAATTACTACTGCCGATAAGATTGTCAAACTGGAAACGGCCGAGCCAGTACAGGAAGTAAATTTTTTATTACGGCCCTGGGAAATAATTATTCCCTCGCTAGAGGCGGGCAAATTTTACAATCTTTATGAAGAGATGGGGATTAGTTTATCTTTAGAGAATCCCCATAATCAGTCTTATTGTTTCCGCATCGAAAGTTTAACCGCTAATCAAGCCGAGGTGGAGTTGCCTGGCGGATTTGAAGATACGCCGAGCAGCGATTTTTTACATTTTGATTCTACCAATGTGAGGTTTAAAAAATCTGGCAAAGAGGAGATTAAGGTATTTTTTAAATTTCCCAATGAAGATAGTTATCGGAACAAAAAATATTTATTTGTGATTCGGGCTAGCCTGATTGACGAAAAGACTGGCAAAAGACAAGTTTCGGTATATTCGCGGGTCTATGTGCAGACGAAATGAGTCAGCAGCTGCGAACTTTTCGTTCTGTGAATTGGGTAAAAATTTTGGAAAAGAGAGGTGAGTAAAATGTGGGGAGCAAATGAAAATGTAGAGACGCAAGATTTTGCGTCTTTACGGGTAGGGGCTGGTTGTTACGATCAGCCAAAAAAACATTCAGAGGAGGAAAAATGAAACGAATTATTTCCTTGATAGTAGGGTTAATGATTATTAGCGCCGGTTTAGTTTATTCGGCAACTGAGGACAGTACTACCGTAACGGTAACGGTGCAGTATCTGAGTGTAGATATCCAGGAACCATCGGGTTTTGGCCCAGTGGCGGCGGGCTCGACTTTTAATTTGGCAACCACCAGTTGCACGGTTGTTAACGATGGCAACTGGGAATCAAAGTGGTCATTTAAATGTTCTAGTTCTACACCGACTGGTTGGACGCCGACTAGCGGGGGAGCTCCGTCAACGAATGTGGAATATCGGTTGTGTGCGGTATTTAAATCAACGGCGGCGGTTACTGTTGATTTTTTACCAGCCAACGATTATTTAAACACTGGTTATCGGCCTTCTGGGGCTAATACTAATGGGGCATTCTATGAATATCCGGCTTATGGGGGACAAAATGTTGCTGCCAGTGCTCCCAGTAATAGTCGCAATTTGTGGTTTAGTTTCTGTGCTCCGACTTCGGCTGGTGGGAATCCGAATTCTAGTCAGCAGACGATTAGTGTCTATGTGCAGACCCAAGCCCAGTAAAGTTTCCTAATACTGGGAATTGTAGCAAGTCTCTTTCTGTCAGGTCACAGGTTAGAAGCTTGTAGTCTATATTCTGGTAATAGGGACTAAAAAATGCCGGACAAAATTAAAAAGATTAAGATAAAACAAGTTTTGTCTCTTTTGACTATAGCTACTATAGTCATCCAGAACATTTTTGTCCCTGTTTCTCCCGCCTACGCCCTTACCGAAGATTCTACTTATCTGACCGTCCGCGTAATTCCTGCCGATTCCCAAGCGCCGGCAGCGATAACCGATTTGGTTGCTCAAGTCGGTTCGTCCGAAGGAGAAATAAACTTAAGCTGGACGGCAGTGGGTGACGATGGTTATAGCGGGAACATAGCAAATGGCGAATAGCTTATAGCACGGATAGTAACTATAGTTTTGCGGTGGGCGATTACAATATTGAACTGGCCACGGCAGCCGCTCCGGGAATCCGGCAGTTTTACCGGCTAGGCGCGCTGGAAGCCGGGACGACTTATTATCTTATCATCTGGACCAGCGATGAAGCCGGCAACTGGAGCAATGATTCCAACCTGGCTTTCGCCGCCGCTTACCGTCTGCCAACCGACCAGATAGCTCCCAAACCGCCCTTTGGGGTAAAGCTGGAACTGCTGGACCGGGCGGTGAGAATAAAATGGAGCATCCCGAAAAGGAGTGAAGACGGCCGGCCGCTGCAAGAAACAGTGTATTACAATATTTATCGCAGTGAGAATTTGTCTGGCCCCTATGAGCGGATAAACAGCCGCCTGGTGACGGTTAATGAATATGATGACTACGGGTATGATGAAAATAAAATATTGTATTATCATATTACCGGTGTTGGGGAGGA
>JBDRON010000017.1:0-30744 GCA_043810025.1 Elusimicrobiota bacterium | reverse complement strand
GGAAGAAGGCGGCCGTCACACGCCGTTTTTCCCGGGGTATCGTCCGCAATTTTATTTTCGGACGACCGATGTGACCGGGTCGATAAAACTGCCGGCTGGCGTAGAGATGGTGATGCCTGGCGACAATATCGAGATGGAAGTGGAATTAATCACCCCGATAGCGATGGAGAAAGGCTTACGTTTTGCCATCCGGGAAGGCGGGCATACGGTCGGAGCAGGGGTAATTTCAGAAATATTGGAGTAATTTATGAGAGAACTAATCACTTTAGCGTGTCCGGATTGTAAAAACCGCAATTATCAATATACTAAGGATAAAAAAACTCATCAGGAAAAGACAGAGTTAAAAAAATATTGTAAATTTTGCAAGAAACGCACCTTACATCGCGAAACAAAATAATATAAAGACAGCCTAAAAGCCTAAAAGCCTAAAAGGCTTAGAAACTCTTGGGCTAATAACTTTTAGGCTAAGAGGCTGATGGGGGGCGTTCGGTTAATGGTAAACCACTGGTCTCCAAAACCAGAACTGGGCGTTCGAGTCGTCCACGCCCCGCAGTTTACTAGCTATATATTTCCTCTCCCTTAATGGGAGAGGATTAAGGTGAGGGTGTTAAAGAGGGGAGAGGGGATATTAAAGAGGAGGAAAGCCGTTGTTATGTTTAATAAAATAATTCAGTTTCTCAGAGAATGTGTTGAGGAGATGAAAAAGGTTACCTGGTTAGGAAAAAAAGAGGTTTTTTATTCAACGATAGCGGTAATAGCTTTAGTGGTAACGGTAGGAATTTTTGTGGGTTTCATCGATTTTATTTTATCGGTAATAATGAAACGGATTCTTTAAGAGAGAGGGTTAGCTAATGGATCGAGCATGGTATGTCGTACACACTTATTCCGGGCAAGAGGAAAGGGTTAAATCCAACTTGGAGAAGGCGATTAATAATTGTAATTTATCCGATCGGATTTTTCAAATTTTAATTCCTACTGAAGAAGTGATGGAAATTAAACGGAACAAAAAGCAGGTAAAGAAGAGGAAGTTTTTTCCAGGCTATGTGTTGATCGATATGATTATCGATAACTCCACCTATTGGGCGGTCAGAAATATCCCGGGGGTAAGCGGTTTTCTGGGTGATAAAAATCCCGCGCCGTTACCAGCTGAGGAAGTGGAAAATATTATTAATTTGACAAATGAACCGAGCAGCAAACCGCGGCCGTCAATCATTTTTGAAAAAGGCGAAAATGTGCGGATTGTGGAAGGCCCCTTCTGCAATTTTGTCGGTGTGGTTGAAGAGATTAATGAAGAAAAGGGAAAGTTGAAAGCGATGGTTTCGATATTTGGACGTTCGACGCCTGTGGAATTGGATTTTCTGCAAGTAGAAAAATTGTAAATTGGAGGAGAAATAGATGGCAAAAAAAGTAAAAACGCAAATTAAACTGCAGAGTCCCGCCGGCGCCGCTAATCCGGCCCCGCCGGTTGGACCAGCTTTGGGACAGCATGGGGTAAATATTATGGAATTTTGCAAACAATTTAATGAAAAAACTTCTAAACAAGAACCGGGGATGGTAATCCCGATCATCCTCACTGTTTATGAAGACCGCTCGTTTACCTTCATCACCAAGATGCCGCCGGTAGCCGCGCTGCTGAAGAAGGCCGCCGGATTAGCTAAGGCCAGCGGTGATCAAAAAGTAAAAATTGCCAAAGTAACGAAGAGACAAGTTGAGGACATCGCTAAACAAAAATTGCCCGACCTGAACACCAAGGATCCGGCTCAAGCAATGAAAATGGTCGAAGGGACGGCCCGGAGTATGGGTATAGAAGTGGTTGAAGGATAAAATAAAAAAAGTGGGAGTCAAATTATTTGTAATAGGTTAGCTCACAGAAGAAATTTTAAAATTTTTTCCCTCTCCCCTTGTGGGAGAGGGTAGGGTGAGGGGTAATTCAAACACAATCACCCCAACCCTCCCCCATCAAGGGGGAGGGAGTGACTAAACTACTGAAAGCTAACCTGTTACAATTATTTTGACGATTGCACCACAAGGAGGAAGTAATGAGTAAGAGGTTAGCGGAGTTAAATAAGTTGGTGGAGAAGACAAAATATTATCATCTGGCTGAAGCAGTTCAATTGTTAAAACAAACGGCGAAAGCCAAGTTTGACGAGACAGTAGAAATTGCGCTGCGGCTGGGGGTCGACCCGAAACAATCGGATCAAAATGTGCGGGGAACAATCGTCTTGCCCAGTGGTCTGGGCAAAAGCAAGAAGGTTTTAGTTATCGCCAAAGGCGAGAAATTAAAAGAAGCGGAAACCAGCGGCGCCGAATATTTCGGCGGCGAGGAACTGATTGAGAAAATCAGCAAGGGATGGATGGATTTTGATGTTATCGTTGCTACACCGGATATCATGCGTGATCTCTCCAAGTTAGGTAAAATTTTAGGACCGCGCGGCCTGATGCCTAATCCCAAGACCGGCACCGTCACCTTTGAAATTGCTAAGGCCGTCAAGGAAATTAAAACCGGTAAAATTGAATTTAAGGTAGACTCTACCGGGATTATCCATTGCGGAATCGGCAAGGCTTCTTTTACGGCAGAAAAAATTGCCGAGAACGCTCAAGCCTTAATCGAGGCGGTGCTGAAAGCTAAAGCCCCGACGGTTAAAGGACAATATCTAAAAAGCATCACTATTTCCACAACGATGGGCCCGGGCATAAAATTAGACATCAACCAAAAATTTGATTAGAGTTCATTTTCATTTCCTCTCCCTTGAGGGGAGAGGGAACATTGGATTACTATGACCAGTGATGTTTTAGTTCTAAACCGTAATTTTTATGCGATTCAAATTATTGATTGGCAAAGGGCGATAACTTTAGTCTATACCGATCATGCCCAGATAGTTGACGGCGAGTATCGGACCTACAATTTCCAAGATTGGCAGGAACTATCGAACGCAATCAAGCAGCACCCAGCCGGTTTTGTCCATACCCCAAATTTCCGCATCGCCGTCCCGGAAGTAATTGCCTTAAGATTTTACGATAAACTTCCCTTTCAAGAAGTTAAGTTTACCCGGCGCAACATCTATGAACATTACGGTTACAAATGCTGTTACTGCGGAAAAAAATTCATCAGCGAAAAACTAAACCTGGAACATATTATTCCGCTCAGCCGAGGCGGTAAAACCAACTGGGACAATGTGGTTACAGCCTGCATCTGCTGCAATTTAAAAAAAGGTAACCGGTTTCCCAATGAAGCCGGGATGGCTCTTCTGATCAAACCGACTAAACCAAAATGGCGGGGAAAGTATTCCCTGGTTATTCCTTCTATCCTGAAAACCAAAACCAGCTGGCAAAGATTCATCGACAACATCTACTGGAACAGCGAAATCGAAGAATAAAAAATATAATTTTAGGCGGTTACTATCCTCGCGGGTGATATTTGCGGTGGAGTTCTTTAAGGTGGTCGCGGTCGAGGTGGGTGTAGATTTGGGTGGTGGCGATGCTGGAGTGGCCGAGCATCTCCTGGACGCTTCTTAAATCGGCGCCGCCGGCTAAAACATGGGTGGCGAAAGAATGGCGTAAGGTATGGGGGGTAATGTTTTTATCGATCCCGGCCTGCAAGGCATATTTTTTAATTAATTTCCAAAAACCTACCCGGCTGAATTTTTTTCCGGATTTGTTGAAAAACAAGGAAATACGATCGGTAATTTTTTGATTATTGTTCAAGGCCTCTAAGTACAATTTTAATAAACCTAACGCCGTTTCGCCCACCGGAACCATCCTTTCTTTATTTCCTTTGCCGACACAGCGGGTGTAGCCTTCGGCTAAATCGACATCTTCCCGGTCTAAATTAATTAATTCCGAAACCCGTAAGCCGGTGGCGTAAAGAAGTTCCAACATCGTCCGGTCGCGTAAACCGAAAAATTTTGTCGTATCGGGCGACTCAATTAAGCGCTGGACTTCTTCTTTGGAAAGTATTTTGGGCAAGGGGCGGTTGATCCGGGGAGAAGGCAGATTTTCGGTGGGGTCGTTGGTTAAATGATTTTCGTTGATTAAAAAACTATAAAATAATTTTATCGATTCCCAATGTTGGAAGAGACTAGAAGCTTTTAGCCCGGCCTGTCTTTTCTGAAATAAATATTTAGTCAGTTCGCCGGAAGTAAGACTGCTTAAGGAAAGTTTTTTCTCGGCGGTAAATTTCAAAAAACTGCGGATATTCCGCCGGTAAGCCAGCTGGGTGTTTTTAGCCAGACCTTTCTCCACGGTAATAAAATTCATAAATTCAACAAGCAGTTTATTGTCAGACGTTTTGGGCATAATTAAAATGCAGTTGTAGGGAACGCATATATGCGTTCCCTACATAAACACATCGCCAGCCATAATCTGGGCAGAAAACGGGTTGTGTTTTTTTTCTTCGCCGATCGTCGAACTTTCTCCGTGACCGGGATAAACGATTGTTGGCTCAGGCAAAATAAAAAGTTTCGTCCGGATGGAATTAAATAATTTTTGGGTATCGCCGCCAGGCAGGTCGGTCCGGCCGATTGATTGGCAAAACAAGGTGTCTCCGGTAAAAACAATTCCTTCTCCCAACAGGCAAACACCGCCAGGACTATGGCCGGGGGTAAACAAAACCTTCAGTTTCTTTTCGCCTGCCGCAATTTCTTCTCCCTCCTGGAAAAACTTTTCCGGTTTTAAGCTAATCTTTTCTAAGAAAGGGACTAAGGCATAATCAAAATTGGTTAAAAAAAGATAGTCTTCCCGATGCAGATACACCGGCACGGTGACCTGCTTTTTTAAATAAGGCAGGGCCGCCAAATGATCGGGATGCCCGTGAGTAATCAGAATGGCCGTCAATTCCCAACCGTGACTGCGGACAAATTGAAAAATTTTCTCCCCTTCATCGCCAGGGTCGATTAAAACGGCTTTCTTCGATTTTTCATCGCCATAAAGATAGCAATTACTCTCTAAAGGACCAACGATAAAGTTTTTAATCATTTATTCTTCGATACCGTCAACTGTTCTTCTTTTTTGGCTTGGCCAAAATGTTTTTCCCGAATAATTTTTTCAATTTCATCGGCGATCTTAGGATTTTCATGGAGGAACTTCTTGGCGTTTTCGCGGCCTTGGCCGACCCGCTCTCCTTTGTAACTGAACCAGGTGCCGCTTTTTTCAATTAGCGCTTCTTCTAAACCAACATCGATCAGACAGGCTTCCCGCGACACACCGCTGCCATAATCGATTTCAAACTCCGCCTGCCGGAAAGGGGGCGCTACTTTGTTTTTTACCACCTTCACCCGTACTCGATTGCTGACCGGAACATCGCCGATTTTAATCGTATCAATCCGCCGGATATCCAACCTTAACGAGGAATAAAATTTTAAGGCCAGCCCTCCGGGCGTTGTTTCCGGATTTCCCCACATCACCCCGATTTTTTGCCGGATCTGATTGATAAAAATCAAACAAGTCTTCGATTTGGAAATAGTCGAAGTAAGTTTCCGCAAAGCCTGGGACATTAAACGGGCTTGTAAGCCCATATGGCTGTCGCCCATCTCCCCTTCGATTTCCGCTTTCGGCACCAACGCGGCCACCGAGTCAATAACAATTACATCGAGGGCGCCGGAACGAACCAGCCGTTCGGCAATTTCCAAAGCCTGTTCGCCGGAATCCGGCTGAGAGATTAACAGGTTATCGACATCAACACCGATATTTTTCGCATAGATGGGGTCCATGGCATGCTCGGCATCAATGAAGGCGGCCAAACCGCCCATCTTCTGCGCGTTGGCCACAATCTGCAAAGACAAAGTTGTTTTGCCGGAAGATTCCGGTCCAAAAATTTCGATCACCCGCCCCCGTGGTATTCCGCCTACCCCAACAGCGATATCGAGCGACAAGGCGCCGCTGGGGATGGCCTCAATATTAATCAAACTGGTTTTCTCCCCTAATTTCATGATCGCCTCTTTACCGAAATCTTTCTCAATCTGCATCAAAGCGATCTGCAAGGCTTTCCCACGTTCATCTTTTTCCATCTTGTGCCTCCTTTTAAAAATAATTTTATCAATCTATACCTTGTTACTCCCTCTCCCCTTGGGGGAGAGGGAAAATAAAAACTAGTCCATATATTCCCGCAAATATTTACTGCGGGAGGGATGGCGGAGTTTGCGGATGGCTTTGGCTTCAATCTGACGCACCCGTTCTCTGGTGACATTAAATATTTTTCCCACTTCCTCCAACGTGCGCGGATAGCCGGTGCTGATCCCAAAGCGCAGGCGCAGAATTTGGGCTTCCCGTTCACTCAAGCTGGTCAGCATTTTTTCCACCTCGCGCCGCCGTAATAAGTCCAACGCCGAGCGGGCCGGGGAGATGCTTTTCTCGTCTTCAATAAAATCTTCCAGATAGGAATCTTCGTCTTCCCCGATCGGGGTAGTCAAAGAAAGCGGCTCCTGCATAATTTTAAATATCCCTTTGATCTTTTCCTGGGAAATACGCAGTAAGCGGGAATATTCTTCCACGCTGGGATCGCGGCCGTATTCCTGCCGGTAATTACGGGAGATCTTGGCCATCTTAGAAATAATTTCTTTCATATGGACGGGAATCCGAATTGTCCGGGCTTGATCGGCTATCGCCCGGTTGATTGACTGGCGGATCCACCAGGTAGCATAAGTGGAAAATTTAAAACCGCGTTTATACTCAAATTTTTCTACCGCTTTAATCAAGCCCAACCCGCCTTCCTGGATTAAATCCTGCAAAGTCAAATTGGAGTTAATGTGTTTTTTGGCAATTGAAACGACCAGCCGCAAATTGGCCCGAATCAGTTTGAGCTTATCCTGTAAAACAACTTTTTCCAAATAACGGATTTTTTCGTCCAAATCCACCACCGTTTTTCGCGGCACCGGCAGGGACTGTTCCATTCTCTGCAGACGGGAAACAGCATTTTTAATCTGCAAAAGAATTTCCAACAGCGCTTTGGCATTATAACCGGTAATCGATTTCAGTTTGGCGTTGTTGATTTTGCCCAACTGGTATTGATGATAAATCTTTTTCAATTCTTCAGCCGATAACCCGCTTTTCTTTTCCCAAAAAGTGACTTCATCCTCAGTTTCCTTAATCCGGCTGGCCAGGCTTTTAATTTTATTAATCAGCCGTTTAATTTTTTCCATATTCAGGTTTAGGCCGATAATATAATTAATAATCTTCTTTTTTTCTATATCTATTTCTTTAGCTAATTTTTCTTTCGCTTGCTGCCCCGGTTTTTTCTTGCCTAACTTTACTTCGAGGTGACGAATTTTTTTCTCACCATGATTAATCAGACGAACCACTTCCGTAACCTTCTGGCGCATTCTTCTTAAGGAGGCATCCGAACGTCTTCCCCGCGGCATCAGTTCTTTCGGAGTCATTTCTTTTTCTTCCAGCAGGGTTTCCCAATTCCGAATTTCCTTATAAGTAATCGGCGATTCCAGCACCAGCCATTTAAGTTCTTTTTCGTTTTCTTTGATGCTGCGCGCCAACCCCACTTCTTCACTGCGGGTTAGGAGCGGGACCTTGCCCATCTCGGTCAAATACATCCGAATGGAATTAGCGGTTTCCGGCTCAAACTCTTCTTCCTCCCGCTCGGTTTTAGCTTCCGGTTCCCTGGTCTCCGGCTGGCGTTCCACCACTTCGATACCCATATCGGAAAGCGTGCCAAAAAGTTCTTCGATTTGATCGGGAGAGGCGAAGCTGGATGGGAGCTGGCGATTGATCTCATCGTAAGTCAAAAAACCGTGTTCTTTACCTCTTTCGATTAACCCCTTAAAGAGTTGATCACGCTCGATTTCGTTCATAGCCCTACTCCTCCTTGGCGCTCATTTTTTTGTTTTCAATTGACGAATAGTTTTCTCATATTCTTGGACCAAAGCTCCGTCCAGTTTTTTTTCTCCGGTCAACATCAACCGGTATTCCTTTTCCAGCTGTAGTTTTTTTTCTTTTAAAGATAATTCCTGCATATTTTTTACCAGACTCTCGGCGATTTTTCTCAGATTATCGGCCTTAAAATGATTCTCCAGCAAACCGGATAAAACATTGCTTATTTCCGGCTCCGGAAAATTGTCTAATAAATAGGGCAGTGTTCTTTTCTCCGGTTCAGCGGCAGCCAAAAAATTCCAAATTTCTCTCCAGGGAGAAGAGGTAAAATTATCCTCGCTGATTTTAGTTTTAAACTCGTCGATCCACTTCGGTTCAACCAACAAAACCTGAATTAACTCCCGCTCAGTATTGGCGCGGGAAGTTTCTTTTTTCACAGTTTCATTTCCTGTCTTGAATACAAAACCGGAGACGCGTACGGGATTAGCTTTTTCTTCCTTCCGGTACCGGGACAATTCATTAGAAAGAGCTTGTTCATCAAGAAATAATTTTTCCGCCAAGTAACGAGTATATTCTTTTTGCAATACGAGATTATTTATCTTCGTCAAATGCGGTAAAACCCGTTTGGCGCAAGCGACGCGCCCTTCAGTGGAAGACAAATTTTCCTGCTTCGCCGCCTGTTGAAAATAAAACTCGAAAAACGGCAAATTATTTTTTAAGATTTTCTCAAAACTATCCCGGCCGTTCCGGATCAAATATTCGTCGACATCCAGTCCTTCGGGCAAAATCGCCACGCTGACTTTTATATCTTTTTCCCAAAGTAAATCGATACTGCGCTCCGCGGCGGCCAACCCGGCCGGATCGGAATCAAAAAGCAAAACCACTTCCTCCGTATGGCGGCTGAGCAGCTGCGTCTGGTCCGCGGTAAGACTTGTTCCTAAAACTCCGACCGCGTTTTCTATCCCCACCTGATGCAGAAAGATAACATCCGTATATCCTTCGCAAAGAATAATCTTGTTTTCCCGGCGGACCGCCATCGCGGCCAAAGACAAACCGTAAAGGATTTTCCCCTTGGTGTAAATCGGAGATTCCGGCGAATTAATATATTTGGGTAACGCTTTATCCGTCTGCTCCAGAAGACGGGCGCCAAAAGCCACCGCCCGTCCCTGCCGGTCGGTGATCGGGAAAATCAATCTTCCCCGAAACCAATCGTACATCCCGTTGGTCCCCCGTTTAATCAGTCCGATTTTTTCCAAGTGGTCCAGGGCGTAACCTTTTTTTTGCGCCGCGCTTAACAACGCGGTCCCGGACACCGGGGCAAAACCCAATTTAAATTTTTCAATCGTCGAATCTTGAATAGCCCGTTTTTTAAGATACTCCAGTCCAAGGCGGCCTTCGGCCGTTTCTTTTAAACAGCGATGGTAAAATTCGACCGTCTGCTGATAAAGATCGTAGTAAACTTGTTTCTCGTCCTTCTTTACCGCCTGATAAGATGAATTCTCCGGAATACTGATGCCGGCTCGCCGGGCTAATTTATTTACCGCTTCGGGAAAAGTCAACTTTTCGATCTGCATCAAGAAATGAAAAACATTTCCCCCAATCCCGCAGCCAAAACAATGAAATATTTCTTTCTCCGGACTAACTACAAATGATGGGGTTTTTTCTTGATGGAAAGGACACCGGGCCTGAAAATTTTGACCGGATTTTTTCAGAGTTACATATTCTGAGACAATCTGGACGATACTATTGGCTTCCCTAATCTGAGAGAGAACATCTTCTGGAATAAACATAGTAAAAACCAGCCTAAGAGTCAAAAAGCCTAAAAGCCTAAAAGGCTTGTAGGCTTTGTCTCTTTATCTTTCCTCTACCTTTTTATCGCCGGATACGGTAGAAACCGGAACAGGGGATGTATTCCAGGAGACCAAACTTATTTTCCACTGCGTCAAAAAGCAGATTTAAACCTAAATTATCGGAAGAAATATGGCCGGCGATCACCACATTGATATGAAATTTTTCCGCGTTTTTCAAATGTTCATCGCTCATATGCATCCCGACAATCGTCCCCACGCCGGAGTAAGCCAATTTTTCTAACGCCTCGGTCGAACCCTCTGTCCCGCCGGTCATATCGACAAAAACTCTGCCCGCCTGTTTTTCTTTGCTGCCCGCCACAATCTGCGGACCACGGGTTTCGTTCATCGCTTTGGCATATTCCGGGATCTCATTCAAAATTTTTACCACATCATCAAGAAATCTAGGTTTTTTTGCCTCAAAAGAGGACTGCAAATAAGTGGTTACCTGATTGTCCGCCGGTGTATGAAGACAAAGATAAGGAACATCCAGCAGCCGCGCCGTGTCTACCGCCCGATTGTGATTTTGCGGTGATACCCGGCGAGAAACTTCTTTAATCCTTTTATCCAAAATACCCTCAGCGATATTGATCGGCACCCCGAACTTATTCATAATCTCAGCCTGCATATGCATCACTTCAAAAAAGTGAGCATAAGCCCGGCCTTCCGGATGATGGGCAACTACCGCATCAATCCTTCGGCCTTTTTGACGCAAATTATCCGCCAGCAGCAACTCCGGAGCCTCGATATCCACGCCGATTAAAATACTTTTTATTTCTTCTTTACCCGTAGTATGCAGAATCCTGGTGTCCCGATAAGGATGTTTTAATCTTTCCGGGTCATAGCTTTTTTTCTCTTCCTCGCTCAATTTTTCATAGTTGGCTTTTTCGCGGGCCAACTCCAATTCAATAAATTCCCGCCCGCGCGGATCCTTCTCGATGCCCTGATTCACAGCCGCCAAATAAAGATCATTTAAGTTCAACCCATCCTCCTTATCTCGCAGGCCGTACTCGCCGGCGCATTTTCCGCCGAGCTTCGGCCATCTTTTTCTTGCGTTTCACGCTGGGGCTTTCATAATACTCGCGTTTCTTGATCTCCTGCATAACCCCGTCACGTTCGCACTCCCGCTTAAACCGCCGCAAAGCTTCTTCTATCGACTCATTATCGCGTACCTTTATTCCTACCAAATTATTCACCACCTTTCATTTTCGGTTCTCGGTTCTCATGAGAACCCAGAATCAACAACCTATATTTAATCTTAACTTGCAATTTCCTTCATTCAACATATACTACAAGGTTACATATTTTCCTCTCCCCTTTTGTGGGAGAGGGCAGGGTGAGGGGTAATAATTCTATGGAGTGGCTGTTTCACCCCGGCGGCCAGGAGAATTTTCTGCCGCCCAAAAGATGAACATGCAGATGATTCACCGTTAACCCGGCCTCCGGCCCATAATTAATTACCAGGCGAACCCCTTTTTCCAGCCTAAACTCTTTAGCCAATTTCTGCGCAACCAAAATTATCTCTCCAACTAGTTTATCGTCTTCAGCGGACAACTCTCCTACCGAAGCAATATGCTTGTTGGGAATCAACAGCAAATGCGTCGGCGCCTGCGGATTAAGATCCTGAAAAACAGTAACACTTCTATCCTGATAAACTATTTTCGCCGGTATTTTTTTATCAGCAATCTGACAAAAAACACAACCTTCCATATTTTGGCATGATAGCATTTTAATAAACAAAAATCAATACAAAATTAAGAAAATATAGGGCAAAAAACAAAACTGCGCAACCAGCACAAGGTTGATGTCTGCCAATTATCTGGTTTTAGGACGATATTTTAGCTGTAACGAAAGAATATTCCGAATAACAGGTGGATTGGGGGATCTGGGGAATGAGATATTAAGAGGCTTATGGTAGGGTTGTTCAGAGGTGATATTACTTCATTGCTGTCCAAATTAGTGTCATTGCGAGCGAAGCGAAGCAATCTCATCGTCGAAAGATTGCTTCGTCGCTTCGCTCCTCGCAATGACACGCTGCTGTTATCTCAAAAACGTTCTTTCGACGATAACAATTGTTGTAATTTGGACACGAGTGATATTACCTATAAAACTCTCACCAGTGGTGAGAGTTTTTCATACTGATTTCTGCAGACACTGTCTGCAGTTTTGAATAATTACAATAGACACCGTAAAATTTTTTTGAGGAATTAATTTATTCATCGATCACCAATATCAATTGCCAGCGGTTTTATTTCGGATATATTCATCGATCGCTTTGGCGGCGCGTTTGCCGGCGCCCATGGCTTCGATTACTGTGGCTGCTCCGGTTACCACATCGCCGCCGGCGTAAATGCCGGGAAGGGAAGCGGCGCCGGTTTCCGGATTGGCCTCGATTGTTCCTCTTTTGCCAATCTTTAAACCCGGGGTGGTTTTAGCAATTAGCGGGGTGGGGATTGTGCCTAAAGCAATAATTGCTGTATCAATCTCTAATTTAAATTCCGAACCTTTCAGCGGCGACGGGATCCTTCGGCCGGAGGCGTCCGGTTCACCCAGTTCCATTTTAATACATTCAACTCCTGTCAGATTATTTTTTTCATCGCCCAAAAACCGCACCGGCGCGGCCAGCATCAAAAACTCGATTTTTTCCTCCTGGGCATGATGCACTTCTTCCAGCCGGGCGGGCAATTCTTTCTCCGTCCGGCGATAAATAATCGTCACTTGTGAACCCAGCCTTTTGGAGACCCGGGCGCAATCCATCGCCACATTGCCGCCGCCAATCACCACGACTTTTTTGCCAAGATTAATCGGCGTATCTGTCTCTGGGAATAGGTAGGCTTGCATTAAAATTACCCGGCTTAAAAATTCGTTGGCGGAGTAAACACCGTTAAGGTTTTCCCCCGGTATCTCCATAAACTTCGGCAGTCCGGCGCCGGTACCGATAAAAACCGCCGCATACCCTTGCGCAAAAAGTTCATCAATCGTATAAGTTTTGCCGACCACCGCGTCGCAAACGATATCCACACCCAAACTGCGGATATAATTTATTTCCGCACGGGTAACTTCCTTAGGCAACCGAAACGGGGGAATACCATAATTTAACACCCCGCCCGGTTCATGCAAAGACTCAAAAATAGTCACTTTATAGCCCAGACGGGCCAGATCAGCGGCGCAAGTCAGACCGGCAGGACCGGCGCCAATTACGGCTGCTTTTTCATCCTGGAAATTGATCTTTTGTTCACTTTTTTCCCCTTGGGCTAAAGACCGGTCGGCGGCAAACCGCTCTAACCGGCCAATCGCCACCGGCTCGTTTTTTTTGCCCATCAAGCAAAATTTCTCACATTGGCTTTCCTGCGGACAAACCCGGCCGCAGATTGCCGGCAGGTTATTTTTCTCCTTAAGTATTTTATTGGCTAGAGAAAAATCACCTTCTTTAATCGCTTGAATAAATTGGGGGATCTCCACCCCCACCGGACATCCTTCAATACATACAGGTTTTTTACAAAACAAACAGCGGCCGGCTTCTTCCCGCGCCTGTTCCGCGCTATAACCCAGAGCTACTTCTTTAAAGTTGGTGATTCTTTCTTCCGGCCGCTGTTCAGCCATTTTAGTTTTTTTCGGTATGATTGGCATTTAAATTCCCCTCAACAATTAGGTAAGGAACGGTCGCGATCGTTCCCTACAATTTAAGCTAAGGAAATTCAATGTTATCGACGGTAAAGTTGTTTTATTTTTGACTTTGTAGTTAATGTAGGGCAAGCCTTTAGGCTTGCGTTTTTAAACCGCAGGGCTAAAGCCCTGCCCTACAAACAACAGGAAAAATTTGCCAATTTAAAGAAAAGTCAGACCGCCTGCTTTTTGGCGGTCTTAACTTGACCTACAAAAACAAACATTTAACATCGTCCGCATTTCTTCTCGTATAACTCTAACGATTCCTGTTCCTGCCTGCGGAATAACTGCAGCCGGTTGTTCAACTCCGCCCAATCGGCGGCATGGCCGTCAAACTCCGGGCCGTCCACACAGGCAAACTGAGTTTTTCCGTTGATCGTTACCCGGCAAGAACCGCACATCCCGGTGCCGTCCACCATAATCGGGTTTAAACTGACTAAGGTTTTTATTTTGTAATCTTTAGTTAAATTGCTGACATTTTTCATCATCGGTAGCGGCCCGATGGCATAAACCAAATCGATCTTCGTCCCCGCCTCCAAAAGCCTTTTTAAGGGATACGTGACAAACCCTTTTTCCCCGGCGCTTCCGTCATCCGTAGTCAGATAAAACTCGTCCACGGCTTCCCGCATTTCCGGCTCCAAAATAATTAACTCTTTATTCCGGGCGCCGATAATGGCCACAGTTTTATTTCCTTCCTGCTTAAAGGCCTTGGCTACCGGCAGAAGCTCGGCCACCCCGACCCCGCCGCCCACACAAATCACTGTCCCCAATTTTTCAGTCTCCGTTGGCTTACCCAACGGTCCGGCCAAATTGCTGATTTTTTCTCCCACTTCCTTAGTCGCCAAAAGTTTTGTTGTCTTGCCCACTTCCTGGAAAATTATCGTAATTGTTCCGCCGGCCGGATCTTTTTTTGCCACGGTCAAGGGGATTCTCTCCCCCTGTTCGGTAACCCGCAAAATAATAAACTGACCGGGCAAAATTTTCCGGGCGATCTGGGGAGCCGCTATTTCCAACAGAGTTACCTGACCGGCAAGTTTCTTTTTATGAATAATTTCTAACATTGGGATAATCACCTCTTTTTAAATTTTCCATCACCGTTCTGGTCTGCCGGGCAATCGATAATTCTTCGTTCGTGGGCACCGTCAATACTGCAACCTTGGAATTGGCCGAACTGATTTTACCGATTTGGCGAACATACTTTTTGTTCTCCAGCGGGTCAAGTTCAATCCCAAAAAAAGACAAATCTTTACAGCATTCCTGCCGGATATAAGGAGAATTTTCGCCGATACCGGCGGTAAAAATTAACACATCCAAGCCATTCATCGCTCCGGCATAGCCGGCGATATATTTCTTGATTCGATAAACAAAAACCTCGATCGCCAATTTTGCCCGTTTATTGTCCTGATCAGCAATGGCAATAACCTGGCGCAGATCGCCAGACACTCCGGAAATACCGTAGAGACCGCTCTGGTTGTTCAATAAAGCCGTTATTTCCTGCAAAGAGTAGCCTTCGCTGGCCATTAGATAGGGAACGATCGCCGGATCCATATCTCCGCAGCGGGTCCCCATCACCAGACCTTCCAACGGGGTGAATCCCATCGAAGTATCCACGGAACATCCTCCCTGAATCGCCGCAATACTTGCTCCATTACCTAAATGGCAGGAAACTATCTTCAATTCCTCTATTTTTCTTTCCAAAAACAAGGCGGCTTGTTCGGCCACATACTGGTGCGAGGTCCCATGAAACCCGTAGCGGCGCAAATTATACTTGCGATAAAGATTATACGGTAACCCATAAATGTAAGCATAAGGAGGCACGGTTTGATGAAAAGCGGTATCAAAAACGGCTGCTTGCCGGCAATCAGGAAAAATTTTTTCGCAGGCTTTTATTCCGGCATAATTATGGGGGTTATGCAGCGGGGCTAAATCGAAACAGTTTTGAATCCCTTCCTTTACTTCCGGCGTAATTAACACCGCTTGAAAAAATTTTTCTCCGCCGTGCGCTACTCGATGACCAATCGCTGTAATCTCTCCATGTTCTTTAATTACCCCCTGTTCGGGGTTGGTTAATACTTCGATCACCAACCCAATCGCCTCCTGATGATCGTTGATTGGCTGAATTAATTTTATCTCCGGCAGACCCTCATTTTGATAACGCACTACCGTCTCCGGACTGCCGATCGCTTCCACCATCCCGCGGGAAAGAACCGTTTCCCGCTCCATATCGATCAACTGAAATTTTACCGAGGAGGACCCGCAATTTAAGACCAGTATTTTCAATTAGTTTCACCTGTAAAAAAAAGTTAAGTTTTGGGTTATGAGTTACGCGTTTTGAGCTTAAAAGACTCGATTTCTTTAAGCTCATAACCCACAACCCATGACTCATGACCTGTGTTTTAGGCAAAAAGTTTTGCTATTTATTCTGCCAATCGTGCGCTGAATACGAATGCAGCTCCGCCGGGGCAAAGAAATAAGCAATTTCTCTTTGCGCCGCAATCAAAGAATCAGAAGCATGGACTAAATTTCTCCGGTTATCGGTGCCAAACAACTGACGCAATGTTCCCGGCAAGGCTTTCCGGGAATCAGTCGCGCCGATTATTTTGCGAATTAACTCGACAATATTTTCCCCTTCCCAGGCCGTAACGACCACCGGCCCGCTGGTGACGAAATTTATAAAGGGTTCAAAAAAAATTTTGCCGATATGGACCTCATAAAACTTTTCGGCCATCGGACGGGAAAGTTTTAACATTTTTATTCCCACCAACTTCCCGCCTTCTTTTTCCAGCCGGGCCATAACTTCGCCGATCTTCCTTTTCCCCACCCCATCCGGTTTAACAATCAAACAACTCCGTTCCATGATAGCTCCTTTAAGAGAATTACTTCGCGTCTTTTATTCCCCTCTTTTATAAAGAGGGGCCAGGGGAGATTTAGTAATTATTTTCTAAATCCCCCTTATCCCCCTTTCTAAAAGGGGGAAATTCGATTCCCTTTTAATTCTGACTTCTGGCTTCTGTATTCTATTTTTTCTTCAGTTTTTCGATTATCGCCTGTCCCATTTCTTTGGTGCCGGATTTGCCGCCTAAATCGTAAGTGACAAATTTGTTTTCGGCGATTACTCCCGCCACCGCTTTCTCCAATCGTTCCGAGGCTTGCTTTTCGCCTAAATGTTCCAACATCATTTTAGCGGAAAGAATCATTGCCGTGGGATTTACTTTATTTAAGCCTTTATATTTCGGCGCCGAACCGTGCACCGGCTCAAATAAGACCAGTCCTTTACCGATATTGGCTCCGGGAGCCACCCCCAATCCACCGACCAAACCGGCGCAGAGATCGGAAAGAATATCCCCGTAGAGATTCGGCAAGGCCAGCACATCGTAAAGTTCCGGCTTCTGCACCAGCTGCATGCACATATTGTCAATCAACCTTTCTTCGTAGGCGATTTGGGGATAATCTTTCGCCACTTTTCGCCCTACGGCAAAAAAAAGTCCGTCCGTATATTTCATAATATTGGCTTTAGAGATCGCGGTAACTTTTTTTCTCTTTTCTTTCACCGCGTAATCAAAAGCAAAGCGGATAATTCTTTCACTGCCGGTAACCGAAATCGGTTTAATCGAAATCGCCGAATCCGGCCGAATTCTACCCTCGCTCATGGCAATGATTTTTGCCGCCTCCGGAGTATTTAAATCAAACTCGACTCCGGCATAAAGATCCTCGGTATTTTCCCGTACGATCACCAAATCTACATTTTTATAAAAGGATTTTACCCCGGGATACCATTTGCAGGGCCGCAAACAGGCATAAAGATCCAACGTTCTGCGCAAGGCCACATTGACCGATCGGAAGCCCGATCCGATCGGTGTGGTAATCGGCCCTTTCAAAGCCACCTTATTCTTCCTGATTGACTCCAAAACATTCTCCGGCAGAGGCGTGCCATATTTCTCCACCACATCCGCCCCGGCTTCCACTATCTCCCACTCAATTTTCACTCCCGTCGCTGCCACCACCTCTTTGACCACCGCGCTGATTTCCGGCCCAGTCCCGTCCCCGGGGATTAAAGTTACTTTATAGCTCATTTTATTTTCTCCAAAATGAATTTAGCTAATACCTTAGCAAAACACAAAATTTGTTTAGCCTCCTCTCTGGTATAACTCCGTATTTCTGGAGGATATCGCGATTCAATATAATAAGCGTCCAATGTTTTTAATTCTTCTTCAAACTCAAGAAACTCCTTGTCCTTTATCGCACCCAAATTCGCTAATTTCCACAAATTGTGAATTTTTTCAAAATGCATATTACCAAACACTAAATAAGCTTTCAAGAATTTCTCCACACTTTGATGGCAGTGAAAAGCTAAAGTATCAGGCGACCCTTCTTCATTATAAAGAATCTCTGCGGCCTCTAAATCATTTTGCGCTTTGATTACCCATTCCTCAGTGAGTTTTTGTCGGTTATCTTTCATATAATATCTTTCCTTTCTTCACAATAGTTACAAAAAAGTAATCGCCCAAGTCAAGACGTTCTTTTAATTCTTTTGGGGTATAAACTAACGGTTCAAAGGGCAGAATGCTCTCCACTTTCATCAATATTTCCTTAATTCTTTCCACCTTTCTTTTTTTACTTTTTTTTATAATTAACAAGTCCACATCACTCGATGGTTTGGGCTTTCCATAAGCAAAACTGCCGAAGAGAATTATTTTCTCCGGTTTAAAATTTTGGATAATTTGTTTCGCAATTTTTTTAATCTCCTGCTGAAAATTTAGTTTTGAAGATTTAACAGAAATTTTAGTCATATTATTTTACCGGCTCCCAAACAAGTTTTCCGGTTTTGTCGATATAGCCGTCACCTTTATAACTCTCCCCATCTAAAATCCCTACGCGCGCCAGCCCATTGGAGAAATTTCCTGCTGCTTCAAATTGCGGTTTGATTAAAACTTCACCGGTTTTGTTAATATATCCCATCAGACGACGAGTCCAACTATGGCCTGTCTCCTTTTCCTCTCCGACCTCTTCGATCCCTACCGGCGCTAAACCCTCAGAGAAATCCCCAGCCCATGAAAATTGTTGATCTATAACAATTTTTCCGGTCATATTGATATAACTCCATTTGCGGTTAACTAAGTCAGCATTCGATTTAAGCTTTTCTATTGTTGCCACCGCCGCTAGACCTTCGGAAAAAGTCCTAGCCTCATCAAATTGCGGAGTTATTATTATTTTACCAGTTTTATCAATGTATCCCCACTTGTCATTCACTTCCACACGGAATAATGCTATCGACTCTTCAGTTGATTTTTGTTGTTCAGCAAATAAGGTTAAGGTAAAAATAGCAAGACAACTAAAACAAAGAATAATTTTTTTCATTATTTGAATACCCCCTTACCCCTCACCCCAGCCCTCTCCCACAAGGGGAGAGAGAACATAATCGTTAAGTTTATAAATTCGCAGATGCATTTAGTTTGCTTTGCTTTGCTTTGCTTTGCTTTGCTTTGCTTTGCTTTGCTTTGCTTTGTATAATTCAGCAATCCGCCAGCTAAAATAATTTCTCTCTGACGAGGGTTCAAACTGCAGCGCACCGCAAAATTAAACTTATAACGCAGGCAAAAAACTTTTTATCATTTACAAAATCTCCGGAAAAAGGCTATTTTTCTCTCCTAATAAAATATTTTTGGCTATTACCTGCAGATCTTTGTAAATAGCGGCAGAAGCAATCTTGTTAGTCCAGTTTATCAGTCCAAGCTCTTTTTCGGGCATAATCTTTATTACCTTGGATATATTAATCGGTTCAATTAATGCTTTCTTCAGGGTTATTTCAAATACATCTTTCCAGACAAAACTTCTATTTCTGGCTATTACCCAAATATCTACAATATCTTTAACCTCATAACGTTCTATCGCATCGATCTTATTGGCTAGAATATTTATCTCATTATCAACAAATTTAAACAGAGCAAATTCTTTAATTTCCCCCCAACGAAAAACAACATCGTTGACAAAATCTACCTTTAAATAAGTTTCATTTCTTTTCACAATAATTCGGGCAAAGGTATTGGAAATCGTTTCTACTTCGCAGGAAATTCCCTGGGGGAGCATCCTGACAATCTCTGCGATATTTCTCTTAAATTCCTTTATTTCACCTTTGCTAAAAAAATCCAAGTCGTCTGAGTAACGATGATTAAAATAAAACCGGCTTAAGGCAGTGCCGCCAGTAAGATAAAATAATCCCCCTTGTCGATTCAAAATGGAGAAAATTATGTTTTGCAGAGGATACAGTGAATTTTCGTAATAATTTTTATCTTTCATTTAAAACACTCCGAGCATAAATAAAATTATCTCTGATGTCCTTAAACCTGATGTGTTTTAGCACCTCATCGGAAAGCAGTTCTTTTATTTTCTCCTTTCCAAAGATTTCCAGTAATTTATACCAGTTAACGCTCAATAATAATCGGGCATAAAGTTTCTCTTGACTCAGAGAAAAGGTTTTCTTTTTACCTTCCAGAATTAACTCGGCATCTTTTTCGGTAATGTTATAATCCCAAAGAATATTTTTAAGAACTTCCCTTATCCGAATATTCATTTTGTCGGCTCCTAAACATATTTACCGGTATTGAATTTAATGCTGTTGGACAGCTATGATGCCATCCGTTTTGTATAATTCAGCAATCCGCCGGCTAAAATAATTTCTCTCTGACGGGGGGTCAGATTGCATTGCACCGCAAAATTAAAATTTTTAGTGCTATTTTTTATGGTAAATTTTTCCTTTAATTCCCTGACCGCATCAATTTCTAATTTGTCATCTAAATAAATTTTTTGGTAATCTTCGGACAAAACGAAAGTCAACGGCAATATCCCGAAGTTGATTAAATTAGCCAGATGGATGCGGGCAAACGATTTGGCGATCACCGCTTTCACACCCAGATAACGAGGGGCCAAGGCGGCATGTTCCCGGCTGGAGCCCTGGCCGTAGTTTTCACCGGCTATGACAAATCCGCCGCCGGAAGCTTTTGCCCGTTGGCTGAAAGCGGGGTCTACCCGCTCAAATACATATGCGGAAATTGCCGGCAGATTGGAACGCAGCGGTAAAATCTTCGCTCCGGCCGGCAAAATATGGTCGGTGGTGATATTGTCGCCCAATTTTATCAAAACCGGGCCGGAAATTTTGTCCACCAATGGTTCCAGGACGGGCAAAGCCACAATATTCGGACCACGCCGGATTGCCACTTTTGCCGTATTTTTTACTGGTGGGATGATCAGATTGTCTTCAACCGGAAATTTTTTTGGTTCGCTGATTTTTATCGGGTTGCCCAATTCTTGCGGGCTGGTAATCACCCCCTTTAAAGCGGAAACTGCGGCGGTCTCCGGACTGGCTAAATAAATCCGGGCATCAGCGGTGCCTGACCGGCCCAAAAAATTGCGATTAAAAGTGCGCAGAGATGCCGTCCCGCTGGCCGGAGCCTGCCCCATCCCGATACAGGGACCGCAGGCATTTTCCACCAGCCGGGCGCCGGAACTGATTAACCGGGACAAAGCCCCGTTTTCCGCCAACATTTTTAAAACCTGTTTGGAACCCGGAGCAAGGACCAAACTGACCGCCGGATGCACGGTCTTACCCTTAAGTATCGCCGCCACGGTCATCAAATCTTTAAATGAAGAGTTCGTACAACTGCCAATCACGACTTGACTCAAGGGTGTTCCGGCGATTTCTTTGACCGGACAAACATTATCCGGGCTGTGCGGCCGGGCAATCATCGGCGACAGTTTGGCTAAATCTATTTCCACTATCTCTTCATATTCAGCCCCTTCATCGGGAAGCAGTTTTTTCCAAACCTTCCGGCGTCCCTGGGCCTGCAAATATTTTCCGGTAATTTCATCGCTGGGAAAAATCGAAGTAGTCGCCCCCAGCTCCGCCCCCATATTGGTGATCGTCGCCCGCTCCGGAACAGAAAGCGAAACCACACCCTCACCGGTATATTCAAATATTTTTCTCACCCCGCCTTTGACGGTGAGGCGGCGCAAAAGCTCCAAAATCAGATCTTTTGCCGAAACCCAGTCCGGTAATTTTCTTTTTAAACAAACACCGACAACTTTTGGCGCATCCAAATAAAACGGCCCGCCACCCATCGCCACCGCTACATCCAGCCCGCCGGCGCCAAAAGCCAACATCCCCAGCCCGCCGGCAGTCGGGGTATGGCTGTCCGAACCAACCAGGGTCTGTCCCGGCACACCGAACCGTTCTAAATGGATTTGATGACAAATCCCGTTTCCCGGCCGGGAAAAATAAACGCCGTATTTGGCGGCCACGCTTTGCAGATAGAGATGATCATCGGCATTCTCAAAACCGGTCTGCAAGGTGTTGTGGTCCACATAACTGACCGAAAGTTTAGTTTTTACCCGGGGTATCCCCAACGATTCAAATTGTAGATAAACCAACGTGCCGGTGGCGTCCTGGGTCAAGGTCTGGTCAATGCGCAGACCTACTTCCTCTCCGAGCGCAAGTTTACCGCTGATTAAATGTTTCTCCAGTATTTTTTGCGTTAAATTTCTTTTCATCGGAAAATCTCCTTGAAGTCGGCCTGCTTAGCTTCATATTCTATTAAATTAGCCGATTGGCGTCAAATAAAAATGAACAATCTGAGGCCTCCCCACATTTACAATGTTAAAAATACTATTCGTCCCTGCCAAACTGGTCATTCCCGAAATCTTTAATCGGGAATCCATTTTTATAATCCCTGGATGCCCGATTAAAACATTCGGGCATGACAGAATGAGGGGGGGATAAACCTTGAGAAACAAAAAAAGAGCCGGAGATTACTCCCTGGCTCTTTTTTATTAAAGTACGATTTTTGTCCGAACCGTTAAAACTTTACCCCTAAAGATACCCGGTGACTGTTCCCCAAATCACCGTAAGGAACAAACCCGTAATCAATATTGTAATTCTGATATTTGAACCCCGCTCCCACACTCAATCCGGCGCCGCCGCCCAAACTGTTTACCCGCTCGGAATTGTATCCTACCCTTAGTGCGGCCAACTCTTTAAAAGTATACTCTACTCCGAGATTACCGTTAGTTTTGTTTTCATTTACCTCACTAACCACATCGGCGCCCAAAAGCAAACCTTCGATTAATTTATATCCCACGCCCGCTCTTACCCGCAGGGGTAATTTATCCCCTTCACTGACATACTTAAACTCACCGCCAATGTTTTGCACCGCCGCGCCCAGCTGCAGATTTTCCCTGAAATCATATGTCCAGCCCAAATCGGCGGCAAAACTACTGGCGGTCTCATTATCAATCTTACCCTGGATACCTTTAAATACAACCCCTGCCCCATGTTTTTCGCCCAAACTTAAGCTGTAGCCCAACCCCAAAACCAGATTGCTGGCTTTAAAACTGTCCCCCTGATCAAGCAGATTGCCACTGCCATCGATTTCTGTTCTTTCGATTTTCCCAAGGTCCAGCGACTCGACAAACATCCCCACTACCCCATAATTACCAATCCTCTGGCCATAAGCTAAATTATTCAAACTGATATCTTCAAAATATTCCAAGCGCATAAATGTTGCTTCCAATTTATTCAGTTTACTTAAACCGCCGACATTCCAAAACATCCCTTCCACTCCATTCACCACCGCGGTTACCGCTTCTCCCATCCCGACCGCCCGCGCCCCTAAACCAATTTTTAGGAAATCCGCCCCGACCGTTCCTTCCCCGGCGGCCTGAATTTTACCGGCCGCCAACAAACCGCACAACAACGCCAACACCCAAACTTTTTTCATTTTACTGTCCTCCTCCTGTCCTCCTCCCTCAAGGGAGAGGATTGTTCTATTATACAATATTGTAGCCAAGTTAGTCCATTAGGGAACTAACTTGAAGCATAGGAAATTCCATGTTGTTGACGGTAAAGTTATTTTGTTTTTGACTTTGTAGTTAATGTAGGGCAGGGCTTTAGCCCTGCGGTTTTAAAGACGCAGGGCTAAAGCCCTGCCCTACAAAACAAAAGGAAAAATTCACCAACGCAGAGGTAAAAGAGTTTTTTCTGCTTTGTTTTTGGAAGCGCGGATAAAATCCAACCGGGCTGCGCCGAAATTGACCAGCAGTCCAATTTCATAAGGTGTAGCGTTAAGCTGGGAAGTCAATTGATGAAGGAATGTTTTCGGCAACCGGGCTGCCACGATCAATTTTATGATAATTTTTTCGTCAATCACCAAATCAAGTTTGAAAGAACCCAATTCTTTATTTTCGTAACTAATCGAGATTTCTTTTTCTGCTCGATAGGGGATGTTTCGATTTTTTAATTCTATTTCCAAAGCTCGCAGGTAAACTTTTTCCGAAAAACCGCAGCCAAGAGTTTTATGAACTTTATACAAGATACTGACAACTCGATAAAGCAGATCTTTTTGAAACAGTTTTTCAGTCTTCATTCATTCACCTCCCCGGCAAAGCTGTTGGAGAGAAACCCATTATAAGTATAAAGATTTGATGTTAATTTTTTGTTAAGAAGATGTTAATTTTTTGTTAAGATTTTTCAGGGAGTAACTTTGGGCTAAAAAATGCTTTTCCACGAGCATAAAAGCGGAACAGCGGAAAATAACTTAAAACAAAATTTTGTTCAAAAGGGGCGCCGATGCGGTTCTTGGGTTTGATTTTTCTATTGCTTAATTTTCCTAATTATGATAGTATTTTACAATACATCAATAAACCCATATGAACCCTTATCGCAAATCTGCCGGCAGGCAGTGTAATTAGGTAAAAATTATCAAAAAAAAATACCAAACTAGTACTGCCGACCATTTCTGGCGTTAAAAGATTGGTCGAGAGGATGGTTAATCTTGGAGGTTAGACAGTAAATATGAAATTAGATAAATTACCTACACTACGTATAGGAAATTTAGAAGCAAAAATACCCATTATCCAAGGCGGGATGGGGGTGCGCATCTCTCTTGCCGGATTGGCCTCCGCAGTGGCTAACGAAGGGGGCATCGGGGTGATTTCCGCTACGGGAATAGGGATAGACGAATCTGATTCTCTGGCCGATCTTGCCCAAGCTAACAGCCGGGTTCTTGCTAAAGAAATTAAGAGATCCCGTCAGTTAACTTCCGGGATTATCGGGATTAATGCGATGGTTGCTCTGACTGATTACGAGAATTTAGTTACTACAGCCTTCGCCGAGCAGGTGGACATCGTTTTTGCCGGAGCCGGGCTCCCTTTAAAATTACCGAACACAATATCCGTTGCTCAGATTACGAATGGTCCAACAAAATTTGTTCCCATTGTCTCTTCAGCAAGAGCGGCAAACATCATCTTCAAATCCTGGCAAAATCGTTATAATCATGTGCCGGATGGTATCGTTTTGGAAGGACCGCTGGCCGGGGGGCATCTGGGCTTCAGCTTACCCCAAATCACCGATCCGAACTTCACTTTAAAAAAACTGCTTGCCGAGGTTTTACCGGTGGCGGATTTTTATGGGAAACTGTTCAATAAAAAAATCCCGGTAATTGTTGGCGGCGGGATCTACAGCGGCGCTGATATTTATGAATACCTTCAAGCCGGAGCGCAAGGCGTGCAAATGGGAACAAGATTTGTGACCACTTATGAATGCGACGCCTCAGAAAAATTTAAAGAAGCCTATGTCCAATGCAAAAAAGAGGATATTCAGATCATCAGCAGTCCTGTGGGGATGCCCGGACGAGCGATTAAAAATACATTTCTGAAAAATATTGAAGCTGGAATGAAACAAAAATTTACCTGCCCGTTTAAATGTTTGAAGTCTTGCAATTTTAAAGAAGCTTCCTACTGCATCGCCAAAGCCTTAGGCAATGCCCAAAAGGGAAATCTTGATGACGGGTTTGTTTTTTGCGGCGCCAACGCTTTTATGGCTGATAAAATTGTTTCCGTGCATGAACTCATTAACACCTTGATTGAAGAATTTAATCTGCATGCATCCAGCTTAATTCCGGCGATTTAACTCTGGAATCGAAAAAATGAAGCTATTTTTTTGTTGAAATCCGGGTCAAATGTTCCTGGGCGTCTTTTAGTTTCTGGGAAAACTTTCCTTTCTTAAATTGCCCGGCCCATTCTTTCATCACCATCCATCCGCCGAACCGCACCAAGCTATTGCGCCATCGTCTATACCATTTCCCCCAACCGGCTTTAATGTTATACAAAAAGAACACCAGGCTGGGAAAAGAAAAGATCTGCCAGCCAACCAGGAACATATATTTAAACTGGTAAAACTTCCCCATTATTTTTCTCATCGAGGTTTGCAGTTCTTCCGCTGTTAAAGGTTCGTCGGGTTCGAAGAGAGGAAAATTTCCGTCATAATATTCCCAGCCGAGATCCTGGGTAGAATAGATCCGGTTTTGAGCGGCCAACCGGCTGCGCAGTTCTGTGCCCGGTAAAGGCACGGGCAGTAAAACCTGCACCGTATCAATTTTGGCCTTCTTGATAAAACTCTTAAACCGTTTAATCCGTTCTTTGGCCGGCATCTGGAAACTAAAGCCTTCTTTCATCGGATAACCGAAGATAAACATCCCATGCACCAAAAATCCGAATTTATGGTAAGCCCTAGCCAAAGCGATCATATCTTCCGGGCGGACATGTTTGTTCATCGCCTCCAGTTCCTCCTTGATCGGCGACTCAAAACCGATGGCGACCGTAGTCACACCGGCTTGACGCATCGCCGAAAGCAATTTGGGGTCTTTGGCCTTATCTAAACGGATTTGGACAGTGAGGTCTAACCTTCTTCCGATCCTCTTTTGGTATTCAGTGAGCAGATTACAGAATCTGATCGTTTCGTCCCGCTGCTGTCCGAAGAGATCATCAACAACAAAAAAATTTCTTCCATCATTGGTTTCGACAATAAAACGAATATCTTCCAACAACCGCTCCGGAGTGGCACAGCGGGGCTTCCCCTTAACCGTACAGAACTCACAATCCATCCCGCACCCTCTGATCCGGCTCACCGGATAAATTTTAATCCTGGCATAACGCACAACCGAAAAATTTGGCGAAGGAAACTGATCAAACTCGGTCAAAGGTTCCCGGCGGGGGGTAGAAATAATCTTCCCTTGATCGAGATAAACTATCCCCTTTACCCCCTCGATCTTCCGTTTGCCGGCAATCGCTTCTAAAAGTTCCTGAATAGTTTCTTCCGCTTCACCAATCACTAAATAATCGATGTTGGTATTCAACGCCTGGGCAATATTATCTTCGACAAAATGCTGTCCGCCGGCCAGAGTAATAATACCTCGTTCTTTATAGAACCGGGCGATCTGGTAAAGTCTGGAACTTGTACTGGTTAAACCGCCGTACAAACCGACGACATCGGCCGGCCGGCTCCGTTGCAAAAACTCGTGGTCAACTTCACCCTGCTCATTGCGGGGGCCGTAGCGGTCGAAATTATTTTCATCAATCACTTCCACATCCCAGCCGGGCATTTTATTGACCACCGTTGCGACGCACACCGGTCCCAGCGCCGTAGTCTGCCGGGCCACACGGGAATAAATGTTAAACGCCGGATAAGCCGGCACCACAATCCGCAACCGAAACCGTTTTTTCGCTGGATCAGTGAGTAATAACATTTTCTTATACCCCCTAACTGCATTCTAACTCTTTTTAAAAAAATACTCAATAAAAAACCCTCCCAACTGTTTATTTGGATAGGCAATAAAAAACTTGGCGTAAACAGGAAATATGTTACACTTGTAACAGATAAGTTACAAGGAAGGTAGATGAAATTCAGCGCTGGAATGATGACCGATGGGTTTTCCGAAATGAAGCCGAGAAAGCTTTAAAAGATTGCGAAAGATTCCTGGAATATATCAAAATAAAACTATCAAAAATAATTAAAATATCTTAGCTTACAATGACTTTAAAAATGAATCAGCTGATACAGGTTTAGATGCAGGAATGGTATGAGGTAAGGAATTAACCGGTACGGTGGTTATCGGCAATTGCCGATGAAAAACAGGCCGATTAGGAGTAAACTGTCTCACAGGTATTTTACGAGGGAAAAGGGAAGTGTCTTTAAATTTATGAATTTACTTTTCGGTTTAACCGCAGAACATCCAAATCTCGTGGTATGCTCTTTTTTCGATTGGTACAGCAAGCTGTTATGATTGATCCGATTCATTCTAAAAACCTCGTATCTTGATTTATATAGCAACTACTTGAGTCAACTGCATATGCAGGTTTTTTTAATTGTAGGATGAACTTCGCCGCTAAGATTTATTATGGTTATTTCTTTCTTTGGCATCTTCATCGCCAGATCAATACATGCTTCTAAATGTTCGGAGGAAGGACAAATTATTTTAGCCGGTAACCTGTCTGGTGAGAAGGAAATTTTTATTTCTGGAATGAGTTTTTTATAATTATGCAAGCAGAGATTAATAAAAGCCAAACGATAATTGGAATCGTTGAGCCGGTCAATTAACTTCTGCAACACAACATGCGCGCCTAAAGGCTTCGTCGCTTCTGCGTTAAAAAAACCAATCAGAATAATTTCAGCAATAAAATTGAGCTGCGCAGGTTTAAGATCGCGCCCAATTAAATGAAGAATTTTTGCCATTAATTTAATTGCTTTTTCGTCATTCAAAAATTCACCAGCCAATTCATTCCTAAAATTCATACTGGTAATTTTCTCAACATCATCAAGAACTTCAGATATTTTTTTATTCGGTTTGGTCACTTCCAAAGTTATTTTATGGTCGGGAGGGCGAAGCGCAAAAAGACAATCTTGCCCAATCAAAATAACAAGGTTAACCAAAACAATCAAAGAAATCAGTTTTTTATTGCGCATAAAATAATTCTTTGCTCTGTGCTGTTTTTGATTAGATTGACTCATCAAAAACCGGCGAAATATCCAATATTTTGGCAGGCTTTACTTTTAAAACCGGCCATTGGTTTACTAACTCTGGTTTTCTAATTGGACGCAGCCTAAGTAATGGTCCTTCAATAGCGGGATAACCTCTTAAAGATTGATGGCATTTTTGGGCCGCTTCCCTGATTTCACTTTCCGAATGTTTGCTTAGTTCTTCTAAAACATTGTCCACATCTTCCCAGGAAGAAATAGTGCGTAATTTATTATAAAAATCGGGGTTAAGGATTTTTAGAATATCCTCCATAACTTTTTTTGCGGCGATTACATGTATATCTCTCTCCTGGACAGGAATATTCTGATAAGCCCTTACAGGTTCACTTACAACAACACTCAATTTACCTTTACTAAGATCTCCTCGTATGAAATTCGCAAATTCAATAATGGAATAAAATGGATTGTCTGCTGCGGATAGTTCAGTAAACATTGCCGACTGTTCTTCATCCAGTTTTCCCGGCCCAGTTGCATGGACAGGATTGCGAATTACATTAATGGCATGACGGGCTTCATGCACACCAACACGATCAATAATATCTTTTAAGATCTCTTCTTCCGAAGCATCCGCCCATATTTTCAAATGCATTTTCTTTATTGGTGTTAGCTCATCGCTAGGCATCTGTTTAATTTTTTGCACATAATTGAAATAATATTTTGCCTCTTCCCTAAAAGAATCTTTCATGAAATAAATACTGCCATCCGTTGTCAACCCCAAATAACCCTTGCCGTCGGTTGTCTTACGCGCCTCCGCGGAAGTAACATCGCTTAACAGATAAACATTCACGGAAACGATGCCTTCTTTTGTTACAATCTGATGTGCTTCTATTTTCTCGGCCTTATACAAACCAATTCTACCACTAAAAAAGACTATTATATATCCATAGGGTTCAAAATATTTCTTGTTGATATTTTCGATTAACCCGCCGGAAACAAATAGCTTGAGATTAAAGAAGTCGTTAAGGAAATCTTCCAACTCGGCAGTATTAGCATCGGAGAGCAAGTGTCTGGGAAAATTTGCTAAAATTTTGTTTCGTTCTTCTTGAGATAATTCTTGTCTTAAGTTGGTTTGATTCAAGGCTTTAGCCAATTGCAATTCAAAAAATTCGGTGATTTTGGCTTGAGCATACCGATTGATTCCCCAATGGATAGCAAAGGAAACGATAAATACCCCGAGCAAAGAAATCGGCAACAAATGCGTCAGAGCTACTCCAAAGAAAATCAAGCCAGCCCAATATCTATTCACGGCCGGTGTCTCTTTACTATAATGGGAACCATAAAAAATTAATCCCCACGCTCCAATACTGACAAATTTCACCCAACCGGCGATTTCCAGAGTGGTTAAAGAACTGGCAAAGAAACTTAAAAAGGCTGGGCCGCCAAGGAGAAAGCTACCGCCAAGTATTGCCAGAAAGACACTTCCCCAGACCAGGAGATTTTCTGTCCGCCAAGCTTGGTGAGCATATTCCCGATAGGAAAGTGAATTTTTCCCAGTCAGAACGCGAACCCAATTTGTTAGAAACATCAAGGAAGCAGAAATACCGCCCACCTCATCATCTTTTTTACCGTCTTTTCTATCAGAGCTTTCATTTTTTTGTCTTTGCTCAGCTATTTTTATGTTTATCAAATTTATCACTGCCGTTTTATCGAGGTAAGGATTAAACATATACCGATTTTCATTTAACCACTTTCGTTGTACTAAAATACCTAAATCAGCAAAGCGATTTAACCAAACGCCGATTTGCACTCTGGAGCCTACCTCAAATTTAGCTTGTAAGTCGTTAATAGTAAAAAACTTTTCCTTCGATAAATTAAAATTAGTCTGGATTAATATTTCTAAAATTTTGATCGCTTGGCCATAAATTTTTGCTTTTGCTAAATTTCCCAAAGCTCTTTCGGCCTTATTTTGCATTTTATGTTTTAAATGAGTGAAGGTCCGGTCAAGCAGTGAATCAATCTTATCTTCCGGCTCTGTTTCAAAGTCAGTTACCGCAGCAAGCTTTTCCTCAAGCGCCATGGTTACCATTTGTTTCCATTCCGGATTTTTCGGCAAACGATAGACATTTTTATTTATATCTTGCTCCACAATCCCGTTTTCCTTTAATCTACTCAGCAATTGCACCATTTTTACATCAAGTTTAATTATTAGTATTTCTTCACCATTTATTAACGCTTTAAAAACATCGAAGATTTGTGGAGTTATTTTGATTTTTTCCAGATTTAGAGAGCAAAACAGATAAACCCCTGCCTGCTGTTTATAAACATTTTTTTTTACCGATAATCCATTCGGAGCTCGCAAAGCAAAAACAAAATTCTGTCCCAAGCTGGTACAAAGGAAAGTTAATAACAGGATTAAAGAAATTGGCTTTTTATAACTCATAAATTTTTAATCGTTCTCCTGCAATTCTTTCAACGGATCTTCCCTATTAAGTTGATAAATATTTTCTGCGAATCATATTGAAATTATAGGCTGTTTTCGCTCAGTAGCGAGTTTTTTCTTAGTGTCTACATTTACCCCTTTAAAGGCTAAAACATCGGGCAAGGTAACAT